>JALTLT010000445.1 GCA_027001815.1 Gammaproteobacteria bacterium
GCCCCGAAGAAGGCGACCCCGAAGAAGGCGACCCCGAAGAAGGCGACCCCGAAGAAGGCGACCCCGAAGAAGGCGACCCCGAAGAAGGCGACCCCGAAGAAGGCGGCGCCGAAGAAGGCGGCGCCGAAGAAGGCGGCGCCGAAGAAGGCGGCGCCGAAGAAGGCCGCCCCGAAGAAGGCCGCCCCGAAGAAGGCCGCCCCGAAGAAGGCCGCCCCGAAGAAGGCCGCCCCGAAGAAGGCCGCCCCGAAGAAGGCCGCCAGGAAGGGCCGGCGGCGCTGAGGTTCGTCTCCGGTTGGAAGGTGGACTATCGTTTCGGCAGCCGACCGATGGCGGCGATGACGCGAGTGACCAGCCGCCCCCAGAACCACTCCTGCAATCGCTGGCTACGAGGGCGTCGATACCAGCTTTCGGGAGTGATCTCGATACTCTCCGCGAGATCCGAGAGAAAGATCTGTCGGCACCTTCTCGCGAAAGGGCGATGCGCCACCTCCTGGTTGGCCTCCTGGCTCCAGCGGAAGTTCCAGCGATCCAGGTTGGTGGATCCTATACTGACCCAGTCGTCACAGATGAGCAGCTTGCTGTGCAGGAAGCGTGGCTGGTACTCGTGGATGCGCACTCCGTCCCGCAACAGCTCGCTGTAGTGGCGCCTGCCGATGTGACGGACCCACGGGTGGTCGCTGTGGGGGCCTGGCAGCAGCAGCCGGACCTCCACCCCCCGCAGGGCGGCCCTGCGCAATGCCCGTTTCAGTTTTCGGGTCGGAGCGAAATAGGCGGTGGCCAGCCATACCCGTCGGTCTGCCGCCTGGATGTGGCCGACGAAGGCGGCCAGTACCGGCGAGCGTCCCCCGCCCGGGCTGGCGTTCACCCTGCCAGGGGCATTCTCCATCTGGCGCGAGGGTGAAGGGAGAGGGGAGGGGGCGTCCAGGGGTGTGGCGGCCCAGCGCCGGTAGTTGCGCAGGAACAGGGTCATCCAGTCTGTGAGGACGGGGCCGCGGATCTCGATGGCCACGTCGTGCCAGTGGAGAGGGGCCCTGGCCTCGGGCAGAAAGTCGTCGGTGATCCCCATGCCGCCGGTGAAGGCGATCTCGCCGTCCACGATCAGCAGCTTGCGGTGATCACGAAAGAAGTTGCGGCGTCTGGCACCGTAGCGCAGGGGGTTGTAGCGGACGATTTCGATCCCCGCCTGCTGCAGGCGCGACCGATCTTCCGTCTGCAGCCCCCGGCTTCCGAAGTCGTCGAGCAGCAGCCGGACCTCGATCCCTCGTTCCGCCGCCCGGCAGAGGGCCTCGATGAAACGGCCGGCGATGGTTCCCGACTCGATGAGATAGATCTCCATCCAGACGAAGCGGCGTGCCGACTCGATCGCCTCCAGCATGGGAGGGAAGAAGGCGTCGCCATCCACCAGCAGTCGGAAGCCGTTGCCGGCACGCCAGGGAAAGCTCGGCGGCGGGGAGGGCAGGATGCGCGAGACGACGGGTGTGGCGGTCATGGTTTCAGCTTAGCAGGCTGTTGAAAAACACCGTTTTTCGGCAGCCTGTGCCGCGGTGCAGGGATGCACCGCCGTTTTCAATGACCGCAAGTCATTGAAAACGTGAGGAAGCCGGAAATCGCATTTTCGGCTTCCGGCGTTGAAAAAGGCCAGGATGGCCTTTTTCAACATCCTGTTAGCATCCTGCCGGCCCTTGACGGGCCGTCAGGTTCTGGTGCTTCCCGCCTCTCGAGGCAGAGTGACCTTCGGCTTGAAGTCCGACGGGCGGTTAGCGCGAGGGGGCGGAGACGGTAAGAGGCAGGGTTCGCACTCCACCGCCACGGCGGCCCCGCTCTCTGCTACCATTGGGAGCGGAACCCGACAGCGACCCGACACCACATACATTGTCGCCGGATCAATATCAATGCACATCCACATCCTTGGCATCTGCGGTACCTTCATGGGTGGCGTGGCGCTTCTGGCCCGCGCCCTGGGCCATCGGGTCACCGGCTCCGATGCCAACGTCTATCCACCCATGAGCACCCAGCTCGAGGCGGCGGGGATCTCGCTGATGGAGGGTTACGACCCCCGTCATCTCCGACCGGCTCCCGATTGTGTGGTGATCGGCAACGCCCTGTCGAGGGGCAACCCGGCCGTGGAAGAGGTGCTGAACCGGGGGCTGACGTATCTCTCCGGACCCGAGTGGCTGGCACGTCACCTGTTGCCGGGCCGGCAGGTGCTGGCGGTCGCCGGCACCCATGGCAAGACCACCACTGCCAGCATGCTGGCCTGGATCCTCGAGCATGCCGGTCTCTCCCCCGGTTTTCTCATCGGCGGTGTTCCGCTCGACTTCGGGGTCTCCGCAAGGCTGGGGGAGGGGGCTCCGTTCGTGGTGGAGGCGGATGAATATGACACGGCCTTCTTCGACAAACGCTCCAAGTTCGTCCACTACCTGCCGCGCATCGCGGTACTCAACAACCTGGAGTTCGACCACGCCGACATCTTTCCCGACCTGGCGGCGATCCGGCGCCAGTTCCACCACCTGGTACGCACCATTCCCGGCGAGGGCCGCATCCTGGTCAACGGTGCCGATGCGGAGCTGGAGCGGGTGCTGGCGATGGGGTGCTGGACACCGGTCGAGCGATTCGGCCTGCACGGAGGTGGCCACGGATGGGAAGTGGAGCCCCTGCTCGCGGACGGCTCCCGTTTCCGTCTTTACCGGGATGGCGCTCCGCTCGGCGAGACGGAGTGGGCATTGATCGGCAAGCACAATCTGCTCAACGGTGTGGCGGCAGTCTCTGCCGCGACCGCGGCCGGTGTGGAGGGCGCCGTCGCGCTGCAGGCCCTGTCACGTTTCCATCCTCCACGTCGCCGGCTCGAGCTGCGCGGCGAAGAGAACGGCATCGCCGTCTACGACGATTTCGCTCACCACCCCACCGCCATCGCCGCGACCCTGGAGGCGATGCGGATGCGGATCGGTGACGCTCCGCTGGTGGCGGTCCTCGAACCGCGTTCCAATACCATGCGCCTCGGAGTCCACGCCGATCGTCTGGCGAGCGCCCTGGCCGCGGCGGATCGGGTGGAGCTCTATGTGCCACCCTCCCTCGACTGGGATCCCTCCGCAGCACTGGCGCCCATGGGAGAGCGTGCCCGGGCCGCGGACGACATCGATCTGCTCGTCCGCACCCTGGCCGAGGAGCTGTCTCCCGGAAGCCACGTGGTGGTGATGAGCAACGGTGCCTTCGGCGGCATCCACCAGCGGCTGCTGGATGCGTTGCGGGAGAGGGGGATGGCACATGCCTGAGAAGCCCCCCATCGCCCTCGCCCTCACCGGCGCCTCCGGTGCCGCCTATGGTCTGCGACTCCTGGAGGAGTTGATCCGGGCCGGGCGGCGGGTCTATCTCATGGTCTCCCAGGCGGGCCAGATCGTGGTCAACATGGAGACCGATCTCCTCCTTCCCTCCGCTCCCCGGGAGGCGGAGACGCTGCTCGCGGAGCGGTATGGCGCCGCCGACGGGCAGCTCCGGGTATTCGGGCGCAACCAGTGGAGCGCGCCGGTCGCCAGCGGCAGCGCACCACTGGCGGCGATGGTGGTCTGTCCCTGTACCACCGGCACCCTCTCGGCCATCGCCTGCGGCAGCAGCGCCGATCTCATCGAACGGGCCGCGGATGTGGTCCTCAAGGAGCGGCGTCGGCTGATCCTGGTGGTGCGGGAGACCCCCCTCTCGGAGATTCACCTGGAGAACATGCTGAAGCTGTCGCGCATGGGGGCCGTCGTCCTGCCGGCGGTGCCGGGATTCTATCATCGCCCGACCCGGGTGGAGGAGCTGGTCGATTTCGTCGTCGCCCGCGTCCTCGACCAGCTCGGTGTTCCCCACCGGCTGCTGCCCCCCTGGGGTGAGGAGGAGTCGTCGCCATGAGTCAGGAGATCCTGCCGCTCTTTCCCTTGCATGCCGTATTGGTCCCCGGCGGGACGCTGGAGGCCCGCATCTTCGAGCCGCGCTATCTCGACATGGTGGGGCGTTGCATGCGAAGGGGAGGCGGGTTCGGTGTGGTCATGATCCGTCACGGCAGCGAGGTGGGCGAAGTCCCGGAGGTGGTCGAGGTGGGTTGCGAGGCGCGGATCGTGGACTGGGGTCGTACCCCCGATGGGCTGCTCTCGTTGCGTGTGGAAGGGGCCCGCCGCTTCCGGGTGCTGGAGAGTGACGTGGAGGCGGACCGCCTGCTGGTGGCACAGGTGTGCTGGCTGGAGGAGCCCCCGGTGACCGAACTCTCGCCGCGCCACCTCGGCCTGGTGGGTATCCTCCAGCAACTGTTGCGGGAGCGCGGAGGGGAGGAGGGGGCACCCCGTTTTCACGACGCCTCCTGGGTCTCCTGGCGGCTCAGCGAGCTTCTGCCGCTCTCGCTGGAGCAGCGTCAGGCGCTGCTCTCCATGCCGGGCCCTTCCGAACGTCTCGCCTGGCTCGAATCGGTCCTCTCGGAGATGGGCCGTTGACCCCCTTGCCGTCTCCCGCGGTGTCCGGCCGACTGTTGCGCGGGCGCCTCTGAGGGAGAGGATCGTGAACTTCCCCCTCCCTCGTCTGTTGCTGCTTCTCTATCTCCTGCTCTTCACTGCTTGTGCCATTTCGCCCTACAACCGTGCCGTCTGGTGGGCGGAGAACATCCCCATCCTGCTGCTGGTTGCGGTGATTGCGGTGGCATCGCGGTTTCACCGTTTTTCGCCATTGAGCTGGCTGTTCATGTCGGTGCTCGTGGCGCTCCATACCATCGGCGGCCATTACACCTTCGAACGGGTGCCCTTCGGCTTCGTCTCCGAGCTGTTCGGTTTCACTCGCAATCACTACGATCGCATCGCCCACTTCTCCGTCGGCTTCTATGCCCTGCCCATCGCCGAGATGGTGTGGTCGAGACGGTGGGTCACCTCCCGGGTGCTGGTGTCGATCTTCGCCGTGAGTACCATTCTTGCCGTGGCCGCCCTCTACGAGATCTTCGAATGGCGGTACGCCCTGCTCGCCGACCCCGGCGCCGGAATCGCCGTGCTCGGTTCGCAGGGGGATCCCTGGGATGCGCAGAAGGACATGCTGGCGGATGGTCTCGGGGCCCTGTTCTCGATCACGGTGTTCCTTCTCTGGTCGCGACGCCAGACCGCCTCTTAGCAGGATGTTGAAAAAGGCCGTCCTGGCCTTTTTCAACGCCGGAAGCCGAAAATGCGATTTCCGGCTTCCTCACGTTTTCAATGACTTGCCGTCATTGAAAACGGCGGTGCATCCCTGCACCGCGGCACAGGCTGCCGAAAAACAGTGTTTTTCAACAGCCTGTTAGCGGGATGTTGAAAAAGGCCGTCCTGGCCTTTTTCAATGCCGGAAGCCGAAAATTCGATTTCCGGCTTCCTCACGTTTTCAATGACTTGATGTCATCGAAAACGGCGATGCCTCCCTGCACCGCACACAGGCCGCCGAAGCGGTTCAACCCTCCCGGCGCGATTCCCCCTCCCACAACAGCAGGACCTCCCCATTCCATCCCGGCGAGGATCGAGCGGGTCGACGCACCTGCCTGGCTGCCAGGGGGGGGGGCGGGGAAAAGTGGACAAGAGGGGTCTGGAAGTCGAGATCGGTCGCAGGATAGGTGATCAGTCCACCCACCGAACGCAGGGACTGCCGGGTGAGGCTGCCGATCCAGAGCGTGATGTTCCCCTCGCCGATCCTCCAGCCGCTGTTCCACAGTCGCAAGACCCACTGGCTCCCCTTCCTTTCAGCGGTGCGCACCAGCAGGAGATCCTGGTAGCGACCCGCGTGCAGGTGGGGCAGCACCGGCAGTTTCCCGATTTCCGGTTCCGGGGCCAGCCATCCCAGCAACCCCGTGAACGTGACCGTCGGCGGTGCCCGCCAGCCGGATCTCTCCAATATCTGCTCGAGACCTTCGAGAGAACCGGCCCACTGCAGGTTGAGGGGGTGGCTGTGGCGGCTCTGCAGATCCTCCCGCCAGGCGGGGAGCCTCTGCCAACCCTCCGTTCGCCAGCTTGCGAGATCCGGAAGCGTCTCACCCTCCGGCAGGGGAGGCGGAGGGAAGTCGGGTGCGGGCACCAGCAGCACTCCCAGGGTCAGGGTGACGGCGGGCAGCGACACCATGGGCAGAGGCTGCATGCGGGGGGCGGGGTGGCGGCGATAGGCGATACCGAGCATCAACAGCCAGAAGAGCCCCAGCAGGAGGGCGGTGGTGAGCTGGGAGAGCCAGAGGGTGCCGAAATAGAGGCCGCCCACCAGGCTCGGGAAGGTGAGGAGCCCGGCGGCCACGTAGGGCATCCAACGGCGGGGGGGCGGGATCTCGCGTGCCAGGACCACGCTCATGAAACCGTAGGCGAGGGTGGCCATGATGGCCGGCTCAACCCCCCATCGACCTTGCTCGCCGAGGGGAGGCGTATAGGGCAGCAACTGATGCATCAGTTGGGAGAGGGCGACGCCGAAGACCAGAGCCCCCGCCAGATGGAGGGCCGCCGCCCGGTTTCCGCGCAGTACCAGCCAGAGGGTGAAAGGGAGCACTGCCGCGGCGATGACGGGCAGGCTGCCGGGGAGGGCCCCATGCGCCGCCACCAGATCGAGACCGGGGCTGCGCAACCCCTGCAGCAGCTCGAAGAGCATGCGATCGAAGGGGGTGGGACCGCCACGTCCCGTGACGCCGACGAGCCGCGCCGCGAGCAGGGGGCCCGTGGCCAGCAGCACCACGGCGGCACCGAACAGGGCCCGGGCGTCGGGATGGCGGGGATCGACCAGCGCCTCGGTGAATCGGCCCAGGAGGGGGTGGCGGTGGCTCCACTCCATGAGCCGGTCGAGGGCCGCAGCGGCGCGGGGCTGCAACAGCTTCACCAGATGACGGATCAGCCAGACCACACCCAGAAGGGTGCCGGCCACCAGGAGCAGGGCCAGGACCATGCGCATGGCCATCTCCGAGGCGAGTTCCAGGGAGGTGCCGAAGGCGATGCCCGGCAGGAGGTAGGCGGGCGCCCAGGCCAGGGCCGAGAGGATGTTGGCGAGCAGGAACCGGGCGGGAGACATGCCCATCATCCCGGCCACGGCCGGGATCACTGCCCTGATCGGTCCGAAGAAACGGCCCATGGCGACGCCCTTGCCGCCGTGACGGAGGAAGAAGCGTTCGCCCCGGGCGAGGATCTCCGGGTGGCGGCGGAAGGGGGGCAGGTCGCGAAGATGGTCGCGGTAGTGGCGGCCGAGCCAGTAGCCGAGGGCATCACCGCAGATGGCGCCGGCGGCGGCCACCGCCATCACCGGTCCGAAGGGAAGGGCGCCCAGGGCCACGAGGGCGCCGGCGCCCACCAGCAGCAGCGCGCCGGGTACCACCATGCCCACCACCACCAGCGATTCGCCGAAGGCGATGAAGAAGATGGCCGTCAGGGCGAGACCCGGGTGGGTCGCAGTCCAGGCCAGTACCTGCGTGAAAAGGGTGGCCTGTGTCGGGTCGGCCATGGCGGGATCGGCCCTCGATCAGAGGCCGGCGAACACCTCCACGGCGGCCGCCACCGTGGCCTCGATCTCCTCGTCGCCGTGGGCAGCCGAGACGAAGCCCGCCTCGTAGGCCGACGGTGCCAGGTAGACGCCGTGGTCGAGCATGGCGTGAAAGAAGAGGCGGAAGCGGTCGATGTTGCAGTTGCTCACCTGGTAGAAGTTGCTGATCTCCTCCTCGTCGCTGAAGAAGAGGCCGAACATGCCACCCACCTGGTTGCTGGTCATGGGAATGCCAGCGTTCGCCGCGGCGGAGGTGATGCCCTCCACCAGGCGTGAGGTCTTCTCCGCCAGCCGGTCGTAGAAACCGGGTTGGGAGATCTTCTCCAGAGTGACCAGGCCCGCGGCCATGGCCACCGGATTGCCGGAGAGGGTGCCAGCCTGGTAGACCGGCCCCAGCGGTGCGATCTGTTGCATGATCTCCTCGCGGCCGCCGAAGGCGCCCACCGGCATGCCGCCGCCGATCACCTTGCCGAGGGTGGTGAGATCGGGGGTGACCCCGTAGCGCCCCTGGGCGCCGGCCAGGCCGACCCGGAAGCCGGTCATCACCTCGTCGAAGATGAGTACGCTTTCGTACTGGTCGCAGACCTCCCGGAGTCCCTCGAGGAAGCCGGGCAGGGGCGGTACGCAGTTCATGTTGCCGGCCACCGGCTCGACGATGATGCAGGCGATCTGGCCGCCCACCTTGGCAAACGCCTCACGTACCTGCTCCAGGTTGTTGTATTCGAGGGTGATGGTGTGTTCCGCCAGGGCCGCCGGCACGCCGGGAGAGGTGGGTACGCCCAGCGTGAGGGCGCCGGAACCCGCCTTCACCAGCAGCGAGTCGGAATGGCCGTGGTAGCACCCCTCGAACTTGACGATCTTGTCGCGGCCGGTGAAGCCGCGGGCGAGACGGATGGCGCTCATGGTCGCCTCGGTGCCGGAGCTGACCATCCGCACCAGATCGATGGATGGAACCAGTTCACACACCTTGCGCGCCATCTCGGTCTCCAGCACCGTCGGCGCGCCGAAACTGAGCCCCCGGGAGGCGGTCTCCTGCACCGCGCGGATCACCTCCGGGTGGGCGTGACCGAGGATCATGGGCCCCCACGAGCCCACGTAGTCGATGTAGCGCTTGTCGCTCTCGGACCAGATGAAGGGGCCCTCGGCGCGCTTGATGAAGATCGGTTCCCCCCCCACCCCGTTGAAGGCGCGGACGGGAGAGTTGACGCCGCCCGGGATGTATTTGCGGGCATCGCTGAAGAGTTCGTGGGAATGGGGCATGATCGGATCCTTCTTCGTCGGTTGCAAGGTTCGGGAAGCCGGCTCCCTCTCGCGCGGCCGGCCTCTTCTTCAGCCGAAGAGGGCGGCGTAGCGCCGGGCGGCTTCGGTGGGGTCGGCGGTGCCGAAGAGACCGCTGATCACCGCCAGCATGTGGGCGCCCGCGGCCACCAGTGCCGGGCCATTTTCCGGTGTTATGCCGCCGATGGCAACGATGGGCAGGGCCAGCCTCCGGCGCGCATCGTGGAGCAGCTCCACGGAGGCGCGCACCGCCTCCGGCTTGGTGGGGGAGGGGAAGAAACTGCCGAAGGCGACATAGTCGGCGCCCGCCGCGGCGGCGCTCTCCGCCAGCTCGAGGCTGTCGTAGCAGGAGATCCCGATCATGGCGCCGTCACCGAGCCGGGCACGGGCGATGGAGGGATCTCCGTCGTCGCGACCCAGGTGGACGCCGTCGGCCCCGCAGGTGGCTGCCAGCTCCACATCGTCGTTGACGATCAGCAGGGCGTCGTGGCGGTGACAGAGGGCAGCCAGCATCCGGGCCTCCCTCAGGCGCCGCTCGGTGTCGTCTCCCTTGTCGCGGTACTGGAGTACCCTGGCACCACCCGCCAGCACCCTCTCCGCCGTCTCCCCGAGGAGGGGACCGGCGCGGTCGGGGGTGATGGCGTAGAGTCCTCGCGGCAGCGTTGCCATCACGGCTCGTCCAGGGCCCAGAAGAGGCGGTTGGGGATCTGTTGCCCCAACCCCAGGCGGTACCCCTTTTCCAGGCTCTGCCAGGTGTATTCCTGGGCCTCGTGGATGGCAGT
>JALTLT010000446.1 GCA_027001815.1 Gammaproteobacteria bacterium
AGGGAGTGCTCCACCTCCAGTTCGGAGTTGAAACGGATGGAGTCGCTGAAGTCGTAGCCCAGGTAGAGGACGAAGCGGTGGAAATCGATCTCACGCAGGTCCTCCCCCCCCTCCAGACTGTTGGAGAGATTGGTGTAGTGGAGTTCGCCGTAGCCCCCCACGTGGAGGCGACTCGCCTCCCGCGAAGAGGAGGCGCCCGTCTCGATGCTCTCGGCCAGGGCGTCGAGCTGGTCGGCGAGCTGGTGGTTCTGTTCGCGGAGTTCCTGCAATTCCGCCTCGATGGAGGAGTCGGCCCCGAAAGCGGCGGGTGCGGTGGCGAAAAGAGGCGTGCAAAGGAGTGCTGGAATGATACGGCTTGAAGAAGACATCTCTGAATCGGACCTCCCGTTCGTCTGGGTTGATGCCAGTAGTGACCATGAATCGTGGGAGGCATTATGCCCCGTTTGTGATGTGAATGCAAATCATTCTCATTAGCATAGTCAGAAAAGAGGCGGGGCAGTGTTATAATCCGGGTTCACCGACGCGTGCGGCCCCTTAACAGGATGTTGAAAAAGGCCGTCCTGGCCTTTTTCAACGCCGGAAGCCGAAAATTCGATTTCCGGCTTCCTCACGTTTTCAATGACTTGTTGTCATTGAAAACGGCGGTGCATCCCTGCACCGCAGCACAGGCTGTTGAAAAACGGTGTTTTTCAACAGCCTGTTAACGGTACCGTGCGCGGGACCCCTTCCACGGAGAGAATCCATGACCGAGAGTGCATCCTTTCCCGCCAGCCTCGACGAGGCCTTCATCCGTCTCACCCCCGCGGCGGAGGCGAAGCTGGCGGAACTGCTGGCGGAGAGCGACGCCGGGACCGAGGCGGTCCGTGTCTATGTGGCGGGCGGGGGCTGCAGCGGCATGAACTACGGCATGACCTTCACCGACAGTCGCACCGACTTCGACGCGGTACTCGAGCGGGAGGGGGTCCGGATCTACATCGATGCGGTGGCCCTCAGCTATCTCAAGGGGCTCGAGATCGATTTCGTCGAGCATCCGGGCGGTGCGGCCTTCGTCTTCAACAACGTATTCGCAGCAACGGGGGGCAGCGGATCCTGCGGGGGATGTGGCTCCGCGGGAGGGGGATGCGCCTGAGACAGGAGTCTCCCGCCATCCTCCGGGGGTGCCGCCGAGCGCCCTCCCGCGACCCTTCCGGCTTCCCTTTTCCCCACCGTTTCGCGGCCTTCCCCCTCGTCTCCCCCTTCTCCCTCTGCACCCACCAAAACGCGGTCAAGTTTCCTTCCGCCGTGACGATAACCGGGAACAAGGCCATCTGCCGGCCCCCATCCTCGAAAGGGAGCGTCACCGGCAGGGAAAAACCGTGAAAACAACAGGAGAAATACCGTGGATCTGGCTACCCTGCTGGGATTACTGGGTGCTCTGGGTATTGTGGGAGCCGCCATTGCCCTCGGTGGCTCTGCCGGCATTTTCATCAACGTGCCGTCCATCCTCATCGTGGTGGTCGGGAGTATCTTCGTCGTTCTGATGAAGTTCCCCCTGGGTCATTTTCTGGGTGCCGTCAAGGTGGCGGCCAAGGCCTTCATGTTCAAGGCGGACAAGCCGGAGGATCTGATCGAGAAGGGGGTCGAGCTGGCGGAGATCGCGCGCAAGGAGGGGTTGCTGGGCCTCGAGGGGGTGGAAATCCCGAACGAATTTCTCAAGCGGGGGGTGCAGATGTGCATCGACGGCCAGGAGCCCGACTTCGTGCGCTCGGTGCTGAGCAAGGACATCAATCTGGCCATCGAGCGCCACGAGAAGGGTCAGGCGATCTTCAAGGCGCTCGGTGACGTGGCCCCGGCGATGGGCATGATCGGTACCCTCATCGGCCTGGTGCAGATGCTCTCCAACATGTCCGACCCCAAGCAGATCGGCCCGGCCATGGCGGTCGCCCTGCTCACCACCCTCTACGGGGCGATCATGGCCACCACCATCGCTCTGCCCATCGCCGACAAGCTGGCCCATCGCAGTGATGAGGAGCGGCTAAACAAGAGCCTCATCCTGGAGGCGATCAACGCCATTCAGGAGGGGGTCAATCCGCGTATCATCCGCGACCTGCTGCAGACCTATCTGCCGGACAAGAAGCGCCAGACCGCGGACGCGGCGTAACGGCGGGGATTGCGTAGGGAGACGACCACATGTCAGACGACGCCCCCGGGAAAAAGTGTCCGGCCGGCCTGCCGGCATGGGTGATGACCTTCGCCGACCTGATGTCGCTGCTGATGTGTTTCTTCGTCCTGCTGCTCTCCTTCTCGGAGATGGACGTCAACAAGTACAAGCAGATCGCCGGGTCGCTGAAAGAGGCCTTTGGTGTACAGAAGGTGGAGCGGGTGAAGGGAATCCCCCGCGGAATCAACGTCATCGCGCGCGAGTTCAGTCCGGGCCGCCCCGACCCCACGCCCCTGAAGGTGATCTTCCAGCATACCCGCCAGAATCTGCTCGACTATCTTCAGCTCGACAAGGAGAAGGGCAACCAGAAGGACGAGAAGGAGCTGCGCCAGCGCGACCCCCATGAAGAGGCCCGCAAGAAGCGGTTCGAGCAGGCTGCGCTCAAGATCGAGGCGGCACTCAAGGAGGAGATCAAGAAGGGGGCCGTCGAGATCGAGAGGGCCGGTGACCGAGTGGTGATCCGTATCCGCGAGCACGCCTCTTTCGCCTCCGGCAAGGCCGACCTGAAACCGGAGATCGTGCCGATCCTGAAACGGATCGGCCGGATCCTGCGGGAGACCAACGGGAAGATCGTGGTGGCCGGACATACCGACAACATCCCCATCCGCACCAGGCGGTTCCGGTCCAACTGGGAACTCTCCGCGGCGCGGGCGGTCTCCGTGGTCCATACCCTTCAGTATTCGGCCAATCTGGATCCCCGACGGTTTGCCGTCGAGGGCCGGGGTGACACACAACCGCTGGCGCCCAACGACAGTCCCGGGAATCGCGCGCGCAACCGCCGCGTCGAGATCATCGTGGTGCAGGAGACCGAGGCGGACGAGAAGGCGGCCAAGGCGCGCAAGGAGCAGCCGAAGGTCTTCTCCGCCGAGGAGGGGGACGTCGACGATTTCGAGAGGGAGGTGCTGTTGCCCCAGAGTGGTGTGGAGCCGGAGTTCCAGAGCCTGCAGGAGAGCCTCTCCAACTCCGACCTGGAGTTGCGCTGGGAGGATAATCCGCCGGGGTACGGGCTGTGAGCCGGCGGACAGTGGGTCGAGGAAGAGAGGCGCACGCCGCCAGGATCAGACGAGGATTCGCCAAGTGACCGCCAATTCAGCCGATACCGAACGCCGCCAGTTCTATCGCATCGACGACTATGTCCGGCTCACCGTCCGCCCGGTGGAGGGGGAAGAGGGACTCGAGGATCTGGTGGCGCGGATCGAGGGGGAGCGGGAGGACCGCTTCACCCTCGCCGCCACCTTTCTCGCCCAGTCACGGGAGATGAACCTGATGCTCCGCAACGCCGGCCGGCAACCGGATTCGCTGGTTCGCTATCTCCGGACCCTGGACGACAAGCTCAACACGCTGGCGCGTCTGCTGATGGAGGATCGTTGCCAGGACGAGCCGGGCTACGCGGTGAACCTCAGCGCCGGAGGGATGAGCTTCGCCTCGACCCAGGCGATGGACCCCGATCAGATCGTGGAGGTGCGGATGGTGCTGCTCCCCGAGGAGGTGGGGATCCTGGCCGCCGGGCGCGTGGTGGAGTGCCACCGCCAGGAGGGGGAGGGCCCTCCCTTTCGCGTGGGTCTGGAGTATGCACACATCCGCGAGGCGGACCGCGACCTGCTGGTCAAGCATGTGCTCGATCAGCAGCGGCAGCGGTGTCGCGAGAAGTAGCAGCAGGCTGTTGAAAAACACCGTTCCCCGACGGCCGTGCCCCCAAGGATGGGTTCACGGCGTCCTCCGGGAGGGCCTTCCCGCCTCTCGGGGCCCCGCGGAAAGCACCAGAACCTGACCGCCTGTCAAAGTCCGACCGGCTGGTGGCCTCATTGAAAACGTGAGGAAGCCGGAAATCGCATTTTCGGCTTCCGGCGTCGAAAAAGGCCAGGACGGCCTTTTTCAACATCCTGGCAGAGCCGGGGGGAAGCCCCCACCCTGGCCGGTCAGCGGCCGCCGAAGAAGAACCGCGTCATCTGCTCCTCGATGAAGGGGATGGCGCGGGGATCTGCGGTGTTGATGCCGTTCTCGTTGATGATCACGGTCAGTTGCTGCATCCAGCGATCCCACCCCTCCCGGGAGACCTCGTTGTAGATGCGCTCACCCAGCTCTCCGGGGTGAGGCGCATACTCCAGTCCCTCGGCCTCCCGGCCGAGCACCACGCATTGCACTATTCTCTTCATGATTCTTCCCATTGGTTCCCGACTCTGTCTCGACGGCTGCTGCGTCGCCCGGGCCGGTCAAAAGGGACGGACCACCGCCATGATCACCACACCGATCAGGATGAGAGCCGGAAACTCGTTGAACCAGCGGTAGAAGGTGTGGCTGTGGCGGTTGCGGTCCTGCCGGAAGTCGCGCACCAGGCGTGCGCACCAGAGGTGATAGAGGATCAGGAGGGTCACCAGCGTCAGCTTTACATGGAGCCAGCCGAACTGGGCGAAGCCGGCCCGCAAATAGGGTACCAGCAGCGAGAGCCCGAAACCGATGGTGAGCACGGCGCCGATGGTCATGATCGCCAGCAGCTTGCGCTCCATCACCTTGAGTCGCTCGTTGCCGCTCCGGTCGTCCACGTCGGTCATGGCGTGATAGACGAAGAGTCGCGGCAGGTAGAAGAGGCCCGCATACCAGGTGACCATGAAGATGATATGGAATGCCTTGGTCCAGAGCATGGGCCCCTCCCAGCGGTGAATGGCGGGCATGGTATCCCGAAACTTCCGGGCCGCTCAAGCCGGGCGGGCGTCCGGCTGCTTGTGCGCCCGCCGGCCATTAAGGGAATCTCTGATTTCTTCAGAGATTCCTGCGGCACAGGGATGTGCCGCCAAAATCGATCACCGCAGGTGATCGATTTTGCAAGGGAGCCGAAAACCGCGTTTTTCGGCTCCCGTACTCTGACAATTCAGGGATGAATTGTTCAGAGTTTCCTAAGTAAATTAGAAGATAATAATTGCCTGATTCTCAAGGAGAACTTGACGTGGGTCGAGTGTCGGGGTAGCGTATCAACCACAATCCACGTGGTGGAACGGAATTCGTACGGACAACCATAACAACAATGCAGTACGTCCCAACGATTGAGCGGCCGAAGGCCGCTTTTTATTTGTGCGCAACGAAAAGTGGGGACGGGCGGATCAACGGGCTGCCAGGTCATTGAAAACGTGAGGAAGCCGGAAATTGCATTTTCGGCTTCCGGCGTTGAAAAAGGCCAGGACGGCCTTTTTCAGCATCCTGTTGAAGTACAATGGTCCCAGCAACCCTCGACCATGCCCTCCCTATGAACCATGACGCCCTCAACGAGATCCTGCTGCTCCTGGCGCTCGCCGTGCTGGCGGTGGCGCTGCTCCGACGGATCCATCTCCCACCCATCCTCGCCTATCTGCTGGTGGGGGTACTGGCCGGTCCACACGCCCTCGGCTGGCTGGAGGAGTCGGCGGCGATCGAGCTCCTGGCCGAGATCGGCGTCGCCTTCCTCCTCTTCATGATCGGCCTGGAGATCTCCATCCCGCGTCTGCTCTCGATGAAGGGGGTGGTGCTGGGGCTCGGCGGTGCCCAGGTGGTGCTGACGGCTCTCTCGGTCACGCTGCTGGCCCACTGGCTCGGGCTCGAGTGGGGAGGGGCCTTCGTGGTGGGGGGAGCGCTGGCCATGTCCTCCACGGCGATCGTCGTCAAGCAGCTCAACGAGCAATTGGAGATCCACTCCCGCCACGGACGGATCGCCTTGGGCATTCTCCTCTTCCAGGATCTGGCGGTGGTGCCCCTGCTGGTGGTGATCCCGATCCTGGCCAGCCCCGAGGGGGCGCTGCTGCTTCCCCTGCTCTTCGCCCTGGCCAAGGGTGTGATCGCCTTCGTCACCCTTTTCCTGGTGGGGCGCTGGCTGTTGCGTCCCCTCTTTCACCTGGTGGCGGAGTCCCACTCGGCCGAACTCTTCACGCTCACCGTGCTGCTGGTCTCGCTGGCCGCCGCCGGTTTCACCGCCATGCTGGGTCTCTCGCTGGCCCTCGGCGCCTTCCTGGCGGGGATGACTCTCGGCGAGACGGAGTATCGTCATCAGATCGAGGCGGACATCCGCCCCTTTCGTGATGTGCTGATGGGGCTCTTCTTCATCTCCATCGGTCTCAAGCTGGATCTGATGGCGCTGCCGGAGAACTGGCTCCCGGTACTGCTGCTGCTTCTGCTCCTGATCCCCGGCAAGGGGCTGCTGATCTATGCCCTGTCACGGCTCGGTGGGTATGAGCCCGGGGTGGCGATGCGGGCCGGGACGGTCCTCGCGCAGGGCGGAGAATTCGGCTTCGCCATCATGGCGCTGGCTATGGCGAGCAGCCTGTTGGCTCCGGGCCAGACCCAGGCGGTCCTCGCGGCGGTGATCCTGAGCATGGCGGTGGCACCGCTTCTGGTGCGACACAACGGTCACCTGGCCAAGCGGGTGTGCGCCGCGAGCTATCTGGGCGGTCGGCAGCGCGCGGTCGAGGAGCTGCGCGAGCGTACCGGGGAGCTGAACGGCCATGTGGTGCTGTGCGGTTTTGGCCGCATCGGCCAGAATCTCGCCCGCTTCCTGCGCCTGGAGGGGATCCCCTACGTGGCGCTGGAACTGGATCCCACCCTGCTGCGCGAGGCCCGCGAGGCGGGTGAGGAGATCCATTTCGGTGACGCCACCCATGGGGAGATCCTGGATGCGGTGGGCCTCGGCCGGGCACGGGCCCTGGTGGTCACCTTCGCCGAGGGTCATGCCGCGGAGAAGGTGGTGATCGCGGCACGCCGCATCAACCTCGATGCGGCGATCGTGGTCCGTATCCGTGACGATAGCTGGATGGAGCGCCTCGAGCAGGCGGGAGCCACGGACGTGGTGCCCGAGGCGATCGAGGCGGCGATGATGCTTGCCAGCCATCTGCTGCAGCACCTTGGTGTCGCGGGGGACGAGATCAACCGCCTGGTGGAACAGGCACGTCACGACCACTACCGCAAACTGCGCGCCTGGTTCCACGGTGAGGAGGAGGTGGATATCGAGCAGAAGGACCGTTCCCGGCTGCACAGCGTGCTGCTGCCCGACGGAGGGGCGGCGGTGGGTCGCAAGGTGGGGGAACTGGGTATGGAGCGGCTCGGTGCGGAGGTGCTGGCGGTGCGGCGCGGCATGATCCGCGGCGAGGATCCCTCTCCCGACATGGAGCTGCGGGCCGGAGACGTGCTGGTGCTGCGCGGAGACGGCGAGGCGCTGGAGCACGCGGAGGAACGCCTCCTCGGTGGTTGACGGGCGGTGCGCGGAACGGTGAGACCGCGTTTTCGGCTTCCGGCATGGAAAAGGGCCGGGAGGGTCTCGACGACCTGAGAGGGGCCGTGGCGGAAAGATTTCCCCACCGGAAATCAAGGATTCACCGTTTGCGTCCGATACACTATCAGCCCGGTGACGATGTGCCGCATCCGGGGCTGGAGGGGGCCGCGGAACCTGCCGGATGGGGGGAACGCCGTTTTCCGACAGCCTGTCGCATGTGGCGAGCCGGCCGGTGTGACTCCCCGGGCGAGCGCCACGAAGCCGGGCCGGAGCTGCGGCGAGAACGAGTCGATCTGGCCGGGGCGATGACGTACCCCACCCTTCCCGATGGCGGGCAATCCCTGAACATGACCGAACACCGGAAACAGTAACCGCTCCATGCACGCAGACATCCAGCCCGTCATGCCCGTCCGCGGTATCGGCATCCGCCAGAAGATGCTCATGGTACTGATCGGCACATTGACCATCTCTCTCGGGATCACCGGCTGGCTGGGGTACCGGAACCATACTCACCAGGTGCTGGAGGAGACCCAGCGGCGCGGCGAGGACATGAGCCGCTTCGTGGCGCGTTCCCTCGCCTACAGCGTAGTGGGGTACGACTATCACACTATCCAGCTTCTGCTGGAGGAGATGGTCAAGTCCCAGGATGTGGTCTACGCCAAGGTGATCAACAACCGCGGGCGGTTGATGGCCGAGGCGGGTGGCCGGCGTGCGGAACAGCCGGAGTGGGGACGGTTCGAGGAGGTGATCCGCCTCGACGGAGAGCCGGTCGGGCGGCTCTTCATCGACTACAACGGGATGCGCATCATCCGCCAGCTCGAGGAGCGGAAGTCGGGGATGATCCTCCGCGAGGCGGCCATCATCCTGCTCATCGCCCTGGGGGAGTTTCTGGCACTCTCCTGGATCATCATCCGTCCCCTGGCCACCATCCATCAGTCGCTGATGGAGGCTGTGGACGACCGTGGGCGCATCGTCTCCGACATCCCCATCACCAGTGGCGACGAGTTCGGTCGGCTCGCCTGGCTGTTCAATGTGATGCGACGGGAACTCAACGAGGTACACTCGAAACTCCAGTCGCGAATCGATGCCGCCGACCAGCAGTTACGTCACAACAACGAGAAGCTGGAGAGACAATCGCGGGAGCTGCAGCGGGTCAACCGCCAGTTGCTGGAACTCTCCATCACCGATCCCCTCACCGGTCTCTACAACCGGCGTCATTTCGACTCCGTGATCGAGGCGGAACTGGCGCTCTGCAACCGCCACGGCGAGCCGCTCTCGGTGTTGCTCATCGATCTCGACCATTTCAAGAGGATCAACGACCGATGGGGCCACGACATGGGGGATCGGGTGTTGCGGGAGGTGGCCGAGGTGCTGCGTCGCCATTTCAGGAAGACCGACGTCCTCTGCCGCCTCGGGGGGGAGGAGTTCGTCGCCCTGTGCCGTCGAGCCGGGCCGGAGGTGGCGTGTGAGCTGGGTGAGAAGGTGCGTTGCGCCCTGGCCCAGATCGAACTCAAGGTGCCGGGCAATACCATCCACGTGACGGCCACCATCGGCGTGGACTCCTTCGACAGCACCGCCTCCCGCCGTGCGGAGGATCTCATGAAGGGGGCCGACGAGGCGCTCTATCACGGCAAGAAGACGGGCCGCAATCGGGTGGTGCATCGGAGGGAGGTGTCGAACAATGAACGGTCCTGAACGGCAGGCGGTATTCGTCGCAAGGGTGAAGAGGCCCCTTTCCCCCCGGGGGGTCGGGGCGGCTCTCCTGTTGGCGGGGCTGCTGTGGAGCCTGGTCGTCCCTCGGCCGGCGTCGGCCGGGCAGCCCGTGCTGCGATTCGGATCGGTCGCCATGGACATTCCCGCGGTGATGTATCACCGGCTCTCGCCGCTGACCCGCTATCTCTCTGCCGAGGTGGGACGGGAGGTGGTACTGGAACTCTCCCCCGACATGCCCACGGCCATCGACCGGCTGGTGAAGGGAGAGGTGGATCTGGCCTATCTCACCCCCGTCGCTTATCTGCGTGCCCGCGAACGGGGTGGGGCCCGTCTGCTGGTCAAGACCCAGACGCGGGGGAAGGGCTCCTTCAG
>JALTLT010000447.1 GCA_027001815.1 Gammaproteobacteria bacterium
GATCCATGTAGAGTTTTGCCGGGATCTCCACATAGACCTGGCTCCATGGCTCCCCGTCGGAACGGAGGACCGGGGTCTGCGACACGAGTGTGTTGCGATTGTGGATCTTGAGTACTGCGACATGTTCACCCTGGGCACCCTGTGCGGGGAGTGGCAGCAGGCCCGTCAGCAGGCCGCAAAGCAGGAGAGCCTGGAGCAGACGTGTCGCGGTACCGGAGGGGCCGGATCCGCTCCTTCGGGAGAGGCTTGCTCTATTCATTGCCGTACCCCGCCGGTGATGTCGGAATGAAGGCGACCACCTCCACCTCCGCCTTGCGGTCGGGGAGCGAGATCGAGTTCTCCACCACGTCGCTCCCTTTCCACAGTGTCGAGAAGCCCGGGGGATAGCGGACCGTCTCCCCGAGCACACGGATGTTCACCACGTAGTTGCCGGTCTCTTTCACGTCCTGGGGAACGATGGTGGTCTTGAACGCCGTCATGTAGCCCAGGACCGCCACGGCGCCGCCATCGGCGCCGTAGAACTGGACAGTATCCTGACGCAGGTGGCCGGTACCCTTGATGCTGGACTGCACGGAGTAGAGGGTTCCCAGTCCGGCGATGGTGAAGAGCAGCAGCAGCATCAGCACTGTGATCAGTACGAAACCGCCTGCCCGTGCGGTCGAGAGGCAACTGAATCTGGCCATGATCTACCACCCGCTCTGATTGTCGTGGGTCTTCGCACCGTCCTGGTCGAGGGTCAGGGCACCGCCATTGCTGCCCATCGGGGCCCCCCGGCCCTCCACCGGGGTCGCGGTGACGAGGTAGCTGCTGTTGCTGTTGGCCCTGACCGTGTAGGTGTAGCGTACGGCCTTGCCGTCGGTCGCCTGCTTGGGGGTGAATCGCAGCCAGGAGGTGATGGTGTCGGACCGGACCGAGCCGTCGTCGTTCTCGGCGTAGGTGTAGGTGTGATCCTGGTTGTCGGCCCCGCACTCCGCGGCCGGGCAGTAGAAGCCGTAGATCGCGTTGTGCTGCTCCAGCAGCATGGCCAGGGCAGTGAGGTTGGTCTTTGCCTCTGCCAGGCGGGATCTCTCCACGTAGCGGGAATAGAGGGGGACGGCTGTCACGGCGAGTATCGCCATGATGACCAGCGCGAGCATCAGCTCGACGAGGCTGAAACCCCGAGGGAGGGAGGGGCCGAGATGGTGTGCTCTCTGGTTCATACAGGCTCCATTTCCGGGGAACTTCCCTATGTCACCGGGCGAGCCGAAAAGCAGGTGTCGACTGTTCCGGTCCCGAGTGCCCGCGATCCCCTGGAGGTATCACGGCAGGTTGGGCGTGGTCACCCGTCGCCGAGGGGCATTGGTTTCAGGTGGGTTGCGCCACCTCTGCCTCCCGCCGGAAAGCCGCCGTCCGGAGAGGTGACGCAGGGGGACGTTTCGCCTTTGCGCCCAAACTCAAATTTAGTGGCAGATCCGCAAGAAACTGAAGGGGTGACCGATCGGCGGTGCGGATCGGCCGACGAACGCGGGTCTGCACCGGGGGAACGGGGGTGGATTTCTCGTGTTTCCCTGTCTTTTTCCGTCCCGCCGCTACCGCGACTCCGTGGACCGCCGGCGTCTCCCGCACGGTGCTCCTCGGCCCGGATCCGCCGTAAACCGGTTAACAGGCTGTTGAAAAACAACGTTTTTCGGCAGCCTGTGCCGCGGCGCGGGGATGCTCCGTCGTTTTCAATGAGGCCAGCAGCCTGTCGGGCTTTGACAGGCGGTCAGGTTCTGGTGCTTTCCGCGGGGCCCCGAGAGGCGGGAAGGCTCTCCCGGGGGCGTTGGCGGCAGGGATGCCGCCGACGAGCCCCCAGGGATGGGTTTACGGCGTCCCCCGGGAGGGCCTTCCCGCCTCTCGGGGCGGAGTGACCTTCAGCTTGAAGTCCGACAGGCTGCTGGCCTCATTGAAAACGTGAGGAAGCCGGAAATCGCATTTTCGGCTTCCGGCGTTGAAAAAGGCCAGGACGGCCTTTGTCAACATCCTGTCAAGCGGGGAGATGCCAGGGGGCAGATTTTCATTGACCCCAAGGGGATACGGCGTATATCCTCGGAGCAGATATCACTTTCCGTCGATACCAGCCGTCGGGTTGGATTCTTCAATCGATTCATGCACATCCTCACTTCTCGCTGGCGGCTGATCGCGATTCTCGGCGTGATCCTCGTGGCGGGGTTCGTCGCCGTCAACCTGGCGCACTACCACGTCTCGCGCAACTCCATCCGCTCCACGCTGATCCACAACGAGCTTCCCCTCACCAGCAACAATATCTATGCCGAGATCCAGGCGGGGCTCCTGCGCCCGATCTATATCTCTTCGCTGATGGCCAACGATACCTTCGTCAAGGACTGGATGCTGGGCGGGGAGAGGGAGGAACGGAAGATCGTCAAGTATCTGGCCGAGATCCGTGAGAAGTACGATGTCTCTTCCACCTTTCTCGTCTCGGCCCGCACTCTGCGGTACTACCACTACAAAGGGACACTCAAGACCGTCTCCCGGCAGGTTCCCAAGGATGCCTGGTTCTTCTCGATGGAGAGCCACCCTGCCGCCTACCGCGTCGACGTGGATACCGACGAGGCCAAGAGCAACGATCTCACCATCTTCGTCAACCACAAGGTCTACGACTACGATGGCAACTTCATTGCCGTGACAGGTCTCGGCCTGGACGTGATGAGCATCGGCGAACTGATTCGCCGCTACAGCGAGAACTACCGGCGCAACATCTACTTCGTCGATCGCAGCGGCAATGTGACCCGGCATCTCGATCCGGCGCAGATCGGCAGGATCAACATCCTCAAGGTACCGGGAATCTCGTCGGTGGCGGCCGACATGCTCACGGGAGAAGAGGGTTTCCTCTCCTACCGGGGCGAGGGGGGCGAGATCCTCGTCTCCTACCGGTTTATTCCCGAACTGAACTGGTACCTGGTGGTGGAACAGCCCGAGAGTGAGGCACTGGCACCTCTGCGGCAGGCGCTGGTCTTCAACCTGATGGTGAGTGGAGCCGTCACGCTCCTGGCGCTGGTGATCAGCGGCTACGCGGTCACCCGCTTTCAGTCCCGCCTCCAGGAGCTGGCCAGGACGGACCGACTGACGGGGGTCTGCAACCGTCTCTATTTCGACATCGTCTTCTCTCATCTCATGGGCCGTGCCAGCCGCGGATGCGCTCCATTCACGCTCGCCATCGTCGATGTCGACAACCTCAAGGCGGTCAATGATCGCGAGGGGCACCTGGAGGGGGACCGGCTGCTGCGGGAGATCGTCGCGTCGATCCGCCATCGGCTCCGCGCGAGCGATACCCTGTGTCGCTGGGGGGGCGACGAGTTCGTCATTCTCCTGGAGGAGTGCGACCTGGCGACCGGGATCCGGTTGCTCGAGGAGATTCGTCGCAGGGTTGGGGAGGACGTGCGGCCCGGACTTCCCGGGATCCCGGCGAGCATCAGCGCAGGTCTGGCGGAGTATCGGCAGGGAGACGACGGGAAGAGCCTTCTGGCCCGTGCGGACAGGGCACTCTATCGGGCCAAGGAGGGGGGACGCGACCGGGTCTGTGGAGAACCGCCGGTCGAGGAGGCTCCGGCGTGACTCCTCCGACACTGCTCCCGGCGGGTCAAGCCCCTCCGTGAGGGGCCGATAGAGGGGGGGAGGAGGGCGCCACAGCCCGTCAAGGAGGGAGCGCATTGGCACAGCGGCGAGGGAGCGATGTGAGTGGCGGAAGCAGGGATGTGGCGCGCCTGGTGCAGACCATCATGGCCGATGCGCGGCGCGGGATGCTCGAGTTGCCCACGCTTCCCGATGTGGCGCTGCGGGTGCGGGTGGCGATGCAGGACAACGGCCGGCGCATGGCCGAGCTGGCCCGTATCATCCAGGTCGATCCCGCCCTCACCGCACGTCTGGTCAAGGTGGTCAACAGCCCCCTCTACCGGGCCAACCGGCACATCGACGACTGTCACAAGGCGATCACCCGGCTGGGACTCGTCACCACCCGCAATCTGGTGATGGGGTTCACCCTCCGCAACCTGTTTCAGCCCCGTCAGCACCGGCTCGCCGAACGGCTGCGGGAGAGCTGGCGGCATAGCTGCCGGGTCGCGGCCATCAGCAGCGTTCTCGCCCGCCTCACTCCGGGGGTGGACACCGGCCGGGCACTCCTGGCCGGTCTCATTCACGATATCGGCGAACTGCCGATCCTGCTCTACCTGGAAAAGCGGGGAAGTGTGGAGGGGATTCCCCTCGAACGGATCCTGCGGCAGCTCCGGGCACCGCTCGGCAGTCTCGTGCTCCAGGCGTGGCAGTTCGACCGGGAGCTGGTGGAGGTGCCACGCCGGGTGGAGGAGTGGGGCGAAGCCGCCGAGGGGCCCATCGGCTGCCTCGATATCGTCCAGGTGGCCCACGTCCACAGCCTGTTCGGCACCGGCGGAGTCTCGCGGCCGCCACCCCTCTACGAGCTTCCCGCTTTCCGCAGGCTCCCCATCAGTCGCCTCGGCCCCGACGCCAGCCTCGAACTGCTGGAACAGTCCCAGCAGGAGATCGATGAGGTGCTCGATATCCTGCACGGAGGCGGGATCGATTGATCGGATCCGGGCCGGTGCGCGGATCAGCGGCCGAGCAGTCGGGGGAAGCCGGTTCCCAGCTCATCGTAGACCGCCTCGGGATTGGCCTGGTAGCGGCGCGAGAAGTGGAAGGGAACCAGCACTCCCACCTCGGCCTCGGCCGCGATCCCGGCACAGGCGCGGGTCGTCAGGTGACCGTTGCGGATCGCGTTCTCCGCGTCCCGCTGGAGGAAGGGGGACTCGCAGAAGAAGGTGTGGGCGTGTCGGGCGAACGGGATCAGTCGTGAGCGGTTGTGCGGAGTGTCCGCGAGATCCGTGGCGTACACCAGGCGCTTGCCCGGGCGGATCAGGAGCAGCTCCTCGGCCAGTTCCCCGGCGGGACGGACCCGGCCGTCCGGCAGCGGGACGGGGATTTCCGGCTCTCTCCCCAGGATCGCCTCTTTGAGTCTCCGCAGCCACGGACCGGGTTCGAGGTCCAGGGCCTGGAGTCGATCGCGCCGAACCCGGATCTCCCTGGCCGGTTCGAAGGCGAAGGCGAGTACCGTGGTGTGGTGGTCCAGCTCGAGGGCGCGGATGCGGAAGCCGCTCTCCTCGTGCAGAACCCCATCGGCCGTGGGGCACGCCGACAGTTCCTGCATGCCCGTTATCCCCGCCTGCAGGCGCCAGCGCCGCAGGGTCTGGCCATGCAGTTCCGTGATCTCGAAGAGGGGGCCGCGTCCGCCGATACGGTCCCACAGAAAACTCTCCACGAAGGCCGCCAGGTGGCGGGCCAGACCGGGCGGGCCGTAGATCCGGCAAGGGGGGAATTCGCCCAGCCGGGAGCGCAGCAGCCACTGGAAACCGGCCAGGTGGTCCATGTGGGCATGGCTGATGAAGACGTCGCTCACCTGGTGCGCGAGGCGTGCCGAGAGATGGCCCACCTCGCCCAGGTCGAACAGCAGGCTTCTCCCCGCATGGCGAAGTCGCAGATGCAGCGCGGGATCGCCGAAGACCCCGTTGACCAGGCTGTAGTCCAGCGGCCCGCAGCGCCCGATGAGTGGCGGGCTCTCTGCGAGGGGCGGTGGAGGTGGCAGGGGGACCGGAGTGACGGAGCGCCGGCCCACGAAGGGTTCCGCGGTGCCGAGCAGGCCATCGGCACGCCGCTGGGCGTCCCGGATCAGCAGGGTGCCGGCGCTGGTATCGAGAGGTGGCAGGCGCGCGCGGAGCACCGAGCCGTCGCACGCTTCGATCTCGCCCAGGGTGAGAGTGCGTCCCCCACGCAACAGGGCGACCTGGCGGCCGGGCCAGGCAGACGGTTCGTCCCGGGGCGGAGGGGTGCCGAGAAGGGAAAACGCATCCAGCTCCAGGAGCCGGGGTTCGGCATGGGATCGTTCGAGCCATCCGTCCCAGACTGCCGTCCGGCGGTGGGCGCGTGCCCCCTTGCCCGGGCGGCGGGCCTCCGCGGGGGTGGCGAGGTGCCACACCTCTCCGCCCAGCGTCCGCAGTTCGTCCGCCAGGGGGAGAGAAGGGACGTCGGCGGCCAGGGCCAGGACGATCGGCCTGCCGAGGGTCTCCAGAAGGGCGGTGGTCGTCTCCCGACCCGCCACACCCCGAACGACGCCGGGTCCGTCGATCAGCAGCGGCCGGTTGCCGGCCTCCTCCAGCAGTCTCCGCAGGGCGAGCAGCAGGGGCAGACGAAAGCGACCGGCATCCAGCGTGCACAGGGCCTCCTGCCGGAGCACATCCCACCCTTCTCCCTTCGGGGCGGCCAGTGAGAGGGTGCCGGGGAGTCCGAAGGCTGGGTTGCCGGGGTCGGCGCCGAGGCAGAGGCAGGGGATGCCCTCTCTGGCGAACGCCAGGGCCAGACGGTGGGCCAGGGTGGATTTCCCGCTTCCCGGTGCGCCGACCAGGAGAACCGGCGCGGTGGGCACGCCGAGGGTGTCGACGATGGCGTCGGGAGCGTATGGCAAGGAGGGAAAGGGTTTTTTCGACATTCCGATAGCCCGAAAGTTGCGTGAATCTGCCGGATGGATGTGCGTCTGGCGTGTTCGAGTGTGCCGCCCTGCAGCGCAAGGCGTCGTGATCGCTACGGCTTGCGCGAAAAGCGGTGCAATCGGGCGCGCCAGGCGTGCAGACGCCGGCAGAGCGTGCCGGAAACAGATCGTTACCCGCTCATATACGGAATGTTCTGTTTGTAAACATGAACTCGAATGCAATATCAAGCGGCTTCATGCAATTTTCGGGCTGGCAGGCTGTTGAAAAACCCCGTCTTTCGACAGCCTGTGCCGCGGTGCAGGGATGCACCGCCGTTTTCAATGACGGCAGGTCATTGAAAACGTGAGGAAGCCGGAAATCGCATTTTTCGGCTTCCGGCGTTGAAAAAGGCCAGGACGGCCTTTTTCAACATCCTGCTAGTGGCTGGAGGTGGCGGAGTGTCTCTTCCGGTACCACCCCTTGTAGAGTTCGGTCAGGGCGAAGATGGGAACCGCGACGGCGAAGATCAGCCCCCAGTCGGCCCAGCCGAGGGGCACGGTGTGGAGAGCCGACTGCAGGAACGGTACATAGACCGCGCAGACCTGAAGGGCGATGGTCAGGCTCCAGGCGATCAGCACCCAGGGGTTGGAGAACAGGCCGATCACCGCCATGGGTTCACGCAGGGCGCGGAAATTGAACACGTTCAGCTTCTCCAGGACGATGATACCGGTGAAGGCGACGGTCTGGGCCAGCAGGATCTCCGCCTCGGTCCCCTCCCGGATGTAGTGATGGAACAGCCACAGGGTGGACAGACCGATGTAGCCGCCGAGCAGGGCGATCATCATGATCCCGCCCCGGTCGAGAATCGGCTGGCGCACCGGCCGTGGGGGGCGCTGCATCACCCCCTTCTCGGCCGGCTCGAGCCCCAGCGCCACCGCGGTCATGCCGTCGGTGACCAGGTTCATCCACAGGATCTGTACCGGCAGCAGGATCAGCGGACCGCCGAGCAGGATGTTGACGAGGATCGCCAGCACCTCACCGGTGTTGGAGGAGAGGAGGTAGCGCACGAACTTCTGGATGTTGTCGTACTGACGGCGGCCCTCCTCCACCGCACCGATGATGGAGGCGAAGTTGTCGTCGGTCAGGATCATGTCGGCGGCACCCTTGGCCACGTCGGTGCCGCGCTTGCCCATGGCGATGCCGATGTCGGCCTGCTTCAGGGCCGGGGCGTCGTTGACACCATCTCCGGTCATTCCCACCACGTGGCCGAGCTGCTGCAGGAGGGTGACGATCCGCAGCTTGTTCTCCGGCGTGGTGCGGGCGAAGAGAACATCACGCTCCTGCAGGATGGTCCGGAGGGCGTCGTCGTTCGTCCGTTTCAGGTCCGCTCCGGTGAGGGCGTGATCGGCGTCCAGGCCGATGCGTCGGGCGATGGCCAGGGCGGTGGCCGCGGCGTCTCCGGTGATCATGATAGTGCGGATCCCCGCCTGACGGGCGATGCGGATGGCCTCGGGCACCTCCGGGCGAGGGGGGTCTATGATGCCGACCACGCCGAGGAAAGTGAGCCCCTCCTCCACGGCGTCGGGGGTGAGGGGGGTGTCTCCGGGCAGCGGCCGTCGTGCCACGGCCAGGGTGCGCAGGCCGCGGCCGGCCATCCCCGTGTAGGCGTCGGTGATGGCCCTGCGGTCGGCATCGGTCAGTGGCCGTTCCCCTGCTCCGTCCAGGATCCGGGTGCTGCGTTGGAGGATCACCTCCGGCGCTCCCTTCACATGGGCCAGCCGGCCGGTCTCGGTCTGCTCCACCACGGTCATGCGCTTGCGCTCGGAATTGAATGAGAACTCGCTGACGATGTGTGCCTCGATCGGTGGACTCAGCCAGGCCTTGTAGGCGGCCACCACGAGTGCCGCCTCGGTGGGTTCGCCGATCTGATGCCATCCCGAAGTGTCTTTCTCCAGACGGGCGTGATTGCAGAGCAGACCGCTCTCCAGCAGGGTCAGCAGATCGAAGCGCCGACGATAGTCGATCTTCTCGCCGTCGACCTCGAAGTGGCCGGCGGGATCGTAGCCGACGCCGGTGATCTCCACCTCGCCGGCCGGCAGCCAGATCCGCCGTGCCGTCATCTCGTTCTGGGTCAGGGTACCGGTCTTGTCGGTACAGATCACGGTGGCCGAGCCGAGGGTCTCGGCCGCCTGCAGACGGCGCAGCAGGGCGCGTCGCCGCACCATCGCCCGCACCCCGAGCGCCAGGGTGATGGTGACCACCGCCGGCAGTCCCTCGGGTACCACCGCCACCGCCAGGGAGACGCCGGTGAGGAACATCTCCATCAGCGGCTTGCCCAGCAGCCAGCCGGCCAGCGCCACCAGGACGGAGATGGCCACCGAGTAGATGCCGAGCTGCTTGCCGAGCACCGCCAGCTTGCGCTGCAGCGGGGTGGTCTCGCTGCCCACGCTCTGGGTGAGGTGGGCGATGCGGCCGAACTCGGTCTGCATGCCGGTGGCCACCACCACGCCGCGTCCGAGGCCGTTGGTCACCGCCGTTCCCATCCAGGCCAGGCTGTGTCGTTCGGCCAGAGGTGCCTCCCGCGCCACCGGTTCTTCCCGTTTGGCCACCGGGATCGATTCGCCGGTCAGGGCCGATTCATCGATCTTCAGGTTGCGGCTCTCCAGGAGGCGGAGATCGGCGGGTACCCGATCGCCGATCTCCAGCAGTACCATGTCGCCCGGCACCAGCCGGCGTGCATCGATCTCCCGTGCCTGGCCGTCGCGCACGATCCTGCAGCGGGGGGCCAGCATGCGCTGGAGGGCGGCCAGCGCCTTCTCGGCCTTCCACTCCTGGACGAAGCCGAGTACGCCGTTGAGGAGCACGATGGCGAGGATGGTGACCGTGTCGCCCGTCTCGCCGATGGCGAAGGCGATGGCGGCGGCGATCAGCAGGATGAAGATCAGGACGTCGGTGAACTGGCGCAG
>JALTLT010000448.1 GCA_027001815.1 Gammaproteobacteria bacterium
TAATTGCGCCGTGCGAACGATCTGGATGTTTCCCGGACAGGGTTCCCAGAAGGTGGGCATGCTGCATGCTTTTTATGAGGCCGATGCGCAGGTCCGCCGCTGGGTGGATTTTGCCGATGAGATGGCTCCCTTTCCTCTCCGGGAGATCATGTTTGAGGGTCCCCAGGAACGTCTGACCGATACACGGGTGGCACAACCTGCATTGTTTGTGGCGGGATATGCCGTGGCAGACTGGATGTTTTCCCGGGGACAGCAACCAGATGCGGTGCTTGGACACAGCCTGGGAGAACTCACGGCCTATGCTGTGGCCGGGGTGTGGTCCTTTGAAGAGGCGTTTCGCGCGGTGCTCCGCCGCGGAGAACTCATGGGCGCAGCCGGAGATCGCTGGCCCGGGACCATGGCTGCGGTGATCGGGATGGATCGGGATCAACTGGAAGCCCTGTTGCAGGAGGAACCCCGGGTGGTGATCGCCAATGAGAACACCCCGTCTCAGCTGGTGATCTCCGGTGATCGGGAGGCCCTTCAGCGTCTGCTGCCCAGGATCAAAGAGGCGGGTGCACGGCGGGTGGTTCCACTGCAGGTCTCGGCTGCCTTTCATTCTCCCCTGATGGAAGAAGCGGCCCTGGAATATGCCGCGTTCCTTGATACCCTGCCCTTCCGCTCGCCCCGGTATCCCATTATTGTCAACCCTACCGGTGAGATGCTGGACGATCCCGATCGGCTTCGGGCTTCTCTTCGTGTGCAGCTGAGAAGTCCCGTACGTTTCACCACCATGCTTGCCACTGCCTACCAGCAGGGTGCCAGAACCTTCCTGGAACTGGGTGTGGGGCGGGTCCTGTGCGGTCTGGTGGGCAAAACCCTTCGGGGGGTGTCGTGCCGGAGCATCCAGACGCCCGAAGACGCACAGGAGGACCGCACATGAAGACCATGAAGGCCACCAACATCAGCGGCCGGGACCTGAGCATCATCGTCACCCCCGAAGGCATTTCCGTGGACCAGGCCCGGATCATCAGGGCCGATCTGGCGGCGGCCAACGGGATCATCCACGTCGTCGACCGCGTGCTCGCGCCCACCGAGGGCGCCATGAGCCCGACCGCGCACAAACCCAAGGACCACCCCGCACACTGATGGAGTCGATCATGAAGATGCCCACCCTGCGCAGACTGTTCCCCGCGACCGCCATGGCCGCCGTGTTCTCCCTCTCCTTGCTTGCCGGCGCCGCCCGGGCCGCGGAAGAAACCCCACCCATCGTCACCGACGACATCAAGGCGGGCATCGAAAGGCACATCGACGAGCAGGAGGCCCAGCACGACGGGTTCTTCCTGTTGCCCTTCGAAGGCAAGACCCTGAAGCTCAAGCTGGTGCGCGTCCACATGGAGTACCTGGCCTCCTTGTCTCCCACGCTGCAGTTCGCGTGCGTGGACATGGCCAGCGACGACGGCCAGTTCTACGACGTGGACTTCTATCTCCAGGGTGGCAAGGACGACATGAAGGTCAGCGAGACCACCGTCCACAAGCTCAACGGGCGCCCGTACTACGTCTGGGAGCAGGAGGACAACGGGGAATGGGTGCGCAAGCCCGTGGACCAGGCCTCCAACGCCCTGCTCGGGGTCATCGAGGACACCGACCGGTTCGAGTTCCGCTACACGGCCACGCTGCCCGCCATCTCCGGAGAGGGTCGCTGTTGGCTGCCGCTGGCCGGTTCGGACCGCTTCCAGGACGTGACCGTCAAGTCGATCACCGCACCCGGCACGCACAGGACCCTCACCGACCAGGCTCACGGCAACAAGGTGTTGTTCCTCGAGTTGACCCCCGAGGACAGCGGCGGGGCCATCGAGATCGTGTACGACGTGGTGCGCCGGGAAAAGAGCGCCTACGAGGGCGATCCCGAGGAGGCGAAGCGGTACCTGCAGCCGGAGCAGAAGGTGCCGGCCGATCCGGTCATCAAGGCCGAGGCCGAAAAGGCGGTGGCCGGGCGCCACGGTGACCTCATGAAGGCCCGCGCCCTTTACGACCACGTCATGGACACCATGAGCTACAAGAAGTTCGGCGAAGGCTGGGGCCAGGGTGACGCGGTGTTCGCCTGCAACTCCCTGTACGGCAACTGCACCGACTACCACGCCTACTTCATCGGCCTGGCGCGGGCCGTGGGCATCCCCGCCCGTTTCGCCATCGGGGCTTCCATCCCCTCCATGCGCGACGAGGGCGGCACCGACGGTTACCACTGCTGGGCCGAGTTCTACGCCGACGGCAAGTGGTGGCCCGTGGACATCAGCGAGGCCGACAAGTTCAGCGCCCTGAGCATGTACTACTTCGGCCACAACCCGGCCAACCGCTTCGAATTCTCCCACGGCCGCGACCTGGTGCTGGATCCGGGAC
>JALTLT010000449.1 GCA_027001815.1 Gammaproteobacteria bacterium
GTGCAGGACTACCTGGGCACTCGCATCTTCTACACCCCCTACGTGGTGGCAGGAAAACGGTGGGATGACCTCGACCTCACCCTCGGCTACGGCGAAGAGCGCATCGACGGCTGGTTCGGCGGTATCCGCTACCAGCCCCGCTGGGCCGGACCGGCGAGCTTCGTGGTGGAGTACGACGCCTACGATTATCCCTCCGACAAACATGCCGTGGCCTCCGGCGCCGCCAATCGCGAGAAGGGGCTCAGCTGGGGTATCAACCTGCGCTGGAAATGGCTCGGCGCCCAGCTCTCCTTGCAGGAGGGCGGAACCGTCGGCGCCAACGCCTGGGTGGCGATCCCCCTCGATCGCGGACAATTCATCCCCAAGATCGACGAGCCACCGCCCGACACCGAATGGAAAGGGCAGGTGGGTATCGGCTGGTGGCAGCACGACCCCCGCTACGCCGAAGCGCTGGTGGAACGGCTCGAGGCGCAGGGCTTCCGCGACATCTCCGTGCGCCTCGAGGGGCGGCAGCTTGAGCTGATCCTCGCCCACCCCCGTATCAGCCAGATCGGCCGGGTGGCCGGCAGGGCCGTGCGCACCGCCCTGCTGCGTGGCCCCAGCGACATCGACTCCATCCAGATCACCGTCACCGAGCGGGATCTTCCGGTGCTCACCTACCGCTTCATCCGCCTCGACCAGCTCCGCCGCTACTTCGGCGGCCTGCTGGGTCGGCAACAGCTTGAACGTTACATCCAGGTCTCCCCCGCCAGCCCCAACCACGCCTGGCGCCAGCAGCAGGAGGGGGCGGTACTGGTGCTGGAACGCCGGCCGGTGGAAGGCGACATGGCCATGCAGGTGGGTGGAGAGGGCGAGACCCTGCTGGTACGGGCGGTGGACCCCGCCGGTGGCAACTGGCGCATCGTCCCCTTCCGGCTCAATACCTTCTTCAACGACCCCAGCGGCGCCTTCCACTACGATCTTCACTCGGTGGCCCTCTACCGCAACCGGTTGCGGCGGGGGCTCTACCTCGATGGTGCCGTCCGCCTCACCCTGCTCGAGGACGTCAGCGAGGTGACCCAGCCCTCCAACAGCCTGCTGCCCCACGTGCGCACCGACATCGCCCGCTACCTGGACGGGCCGGTCCTGCGCCTCACCAGCCTCACCCTCAACCACTTCTCCATGCCGGCGGAGCGCACCTGGCTGCGTCTCTCCGCAGGCTGGTACGAGCTGATGTTCGGGGGAGTGGGGGGGCAGATCCTGCACGCCCCCCACCGGGGCAACTGGGCGGCGGACCTCAGCATCGACTGGGTGCGTCAGCGTGACTTCGACGGGGGGTTCGGCTTTCGCGACTACGATACGGTCACCGCGCTGGCCGCCTTCCACTACCGCTTTCCCCGTCGCGGCATCACTGCCACCCTGCGGGCCGGTCGCTTCCTGGCGAAGGACGAAGGGGTGAGGATGGAACTGAAACGCCGATTCCGTTCCGGCATCGAGCTGGGGGCCTGGTACACCGTCACCAACGGCAACGACATCACATCCCCGGGTACCCCCGACGACCCCTACAACGACAAGGGGATCTTCGTCGCCATCCCCCTCAATACCCTGCTCACCCGCGACACCCGCGCCCGCTCCGGCATCTCCCTCGCCCCCTGGACCCGCGACGTCGGCCAGATGGTCCGCGCCCCCTTCGATCTCTACCGCCTTCTCGAAGACCGCACCCGCTTCGACTCCGGCTGGCAAGATCCCCTCACCGCCTTCGGCCAGTGACGCCAGGCGAAAACGCCCTCTCGTCACGCTGCTTCCGGTGGCCCCCACCGGTACAGCCACCCATCCCGTCAACCGCTACACCTGAAGTATCCCCCAAGCCCTCGCCAATAAGGTATACTCCGGACTTTACCAAGAAGGAATGCCACGCGCCGTGAGTACTCGCCGCATGCAAAACCGGATCGCCGGAGTCCTCGTGCTCTCGTGCCTGGTTGGCAACTTCGCCGTGTTCGCGAGTCCCTGGCTGGAGCAGGGCGACAGCGCCCTCCGGCACGACCTCCAGATGCTGGCCGACCAAGGCATCTTCAACACCCCAATCACCACCTGGCCCATTCCCCTTGACGACATCGCCGATACCCTCGAGAAAGGGGTGGACGAGACGGGGCTGACCCCCGGCCAGCGCGCCGCCCTGCGCCGCATCGAGTGGCGCCTGAGAGAGGCGGCCGAGGCAGTTCGGTACCGGGTTGGGATATCGGCGGGCACCGATCCCGTACTGGCCCGGAGTTTCCAGTCGGTGCCCCGGGAAGAGGCAGGGCTCGAAGGCTCGGGCGAGTGGAACGGCGAGACCTTCTCGGCGCGTCTCCGGCTGGGGGTCGTCGCCAATCCCGACGACGACGAAGATCTCCG
>JALTLT010000450.1:0-1224 GCA_027001815.1 Gammaproteobacteria bacterium
CTACGTGACGGGTATGAAGAACATCAGGGATGTCATTCCCTTCCCGCGGGCGCCCAAGCTGGCCGAATTCTAGGCGCAGGCGCGCCCCGACGAGGGAACGGAGGGGTCGATTCATGGAATGGAAACAGGAACCGTACCGGGTCAGCGACGACAAATCCGAGCTGGACCTGTTCTATATCGTGCCCGCGCTGCAGGACTCGTACTGGGCCGCCGGACGCACGCAGGAGACCGTCGAGGAATCCATCCGCAATTCGCTGTGCTTCGGGCTGTACGAGGGGGACCGCCAGATCGGCTTCGCCCGGGTGGTCACCGACAAGTGCACCTTCGCCTGGATCTGCGACGTGATGGTGCATCCGGACTACCGGGGCTCGGGTCTGGGCAAATGGCTCATGGAATGCGTGGAGGAACACCCGTGGGTGGCCGGCGCCACGCAGAAGCTGTTGCGCACACGCGACGCCCACGGCCTGTACGAGCGCTACGGCTACACCGTATGCGACGCCATGGTCAAGACCTCGGGGTCGTACTGACCTCAGTCCAGACTGGCCAAGGCCTCTTCGCAGGTCGGAAAGACCTGGAACACCTTCTCGAGCTGCGAGATGTAGAAGATGCTCAGGACGCGTTCGCGCACGTTGCAGATGCGCAGGGTGCCGCCGGCGTTCTTCAGGGACATGTGCCCGGTGATCAGGATGCCCAAACCGGTGGAGTTGATCCAGGGCACCCCGCCGAAGTCCAGGACCACGTCCTTGTGGCCGTCGGCGATGAGGGCGTCGATCTCGTTCTTGAAAAGCTCGAAATCGGACCCTCCCATGATCTTGCCCGACAGTTCCAGGACCATGGCCTTGTCCGCGGGTTTCTGCTTTATCTTCATGGCGCCCTCCTTCAGGTGGCGGCGGTGTAGAGATTGCGCTTGATCTTGCGGGTCGGGGTCTTCTCGAACTCCTCGTACATGACACGGAACTCCGAGATGCGGGCGTATGCCGGCAGTTGCTCGTTGAGGGTGCGGCGGTTGTCCTCCATGAGTTCCTCGATCTGGCGGCCCTTCAGGCAGGCACGGTCGATGGTCTCGAGGTCCGGGAAGACCAGGGCGACCAGCTTCCCGTCGTGCTCCACCACCAGGGATTCCTCGGTGCAGGGCAGGGTGTTGATCTTCGACTCGATCTCCTCCGGCCAGAACGTCTACCCCGAGGAGATCGACTCGAAGCTCAACCACCTGCCCCGCACCGA
>JALTLT010000450.1:1234-2372 GCA_027001815.1 Gammaproteobacteria bacterium
ATCTCCTCGGGGTAGATGTTCTGGCCCGAGGCCGACAGGATCATGTTCTTGCAGCGGCCGGTCAGGTACAGGAAGCCCTCGTCGTCGAGCCGGCCGAGGTCGCCGGTGTGCAGCCACCCGTCCTCATCGAGGGTCGCGGCGGTGGCTTCCTCGTTGTGGTAGTACCCCAGCATGACGTTCTCCCCCCGCACCAGGACCTCGCCGATACCCGTTTCCGGGTCGGGCTCCCGGATGCGGCACTCCAGGTAGGGGATGACGCGGCCCACGCTGCCCAGCGGCGGGTTCTCCGCGTGTACGGTATAGCTGATCAGCGGGCCGCACTCGGTCATGCCGTAGCCGCAGGTGATGTTCAGGCCGATCTCGCGGAAGAACCTTTCCACGTCCCGGTTCAGGGCCGCGCCGCCGATGACCAGCTCGCGGTAGTTGCCGCCGAAGACCTCGTAGATCTTGTCGCGGAGCTTGCGGCGGATGATGCGGTTGAGTCCCGGGATCTTCAGCATGGTCTTCATGCGCGGGGTCTCGAGGATGGGCCGGATGCGGTTGCGGTAGATCTTCTCGATGATCAGGGGCACCGACATGACGACCACCGGCCGGTGTTCGGCGAAGGCGGCCACGAGGATCCGGGGCGAGGGGATCTTCTCCACGAACACGATGTGGCACCCGTTGGCAAAGGGCGCCAGGAAGTCGAAGGCGCACCCGAAGGCGTGGGCCAGGGGCAGGAACGAGACGATGCGGTCCTCCGGGTGCAGTTCGACGGAGTCACTGAAGTACTTCACATTGGCCATCAGGGCGTTGTGGGTGAGCATGACGCCCTTGGAGAAACCGGTGGTGCCGGAGGTATACACGATGGCGGCCAGTTCCCCGTTGTCCACCGGAGCGAAGGACAGGGTTTCGCGCGAGAGGCGGTCCCGGAAGCGCTCCACGTAACCGGTATCCGCGCCGCCAACCACCGCGGCGGTTTCGTCCTTGCCGCTCCACAGCGGGCCCAGGCCTTCCAGGCCGAACACCGCCAGGACCGACGGCATTTTCTCCGGTTCCAGGCCGTCGAAGATGCTCTCGGCCGCCAGCAGCAGTTTGGCCTCGCTGTGACGGACCAGGTGCTCGATCTCGCCGCTGGTGAAATCCGGCAGGATGGGCA
>JALTLT010000451.1 GCA_027001815.1 Gammaproteobacteria bacterium
CCGTCATCTGCCCATGGCCCATGCCGTGGAGGCGGAGGCGCTGTGCACCCTCTCCCTCCCTCTGCCCGCACCGATCGGGCCCGCCTTCCCCCCGCGGGGGGAAGGGCCCTGCTGGTACTGGGCCGACCACCCCCGCCGGCGCTACCGTATCGGCCTCGGCGTCGTCCACACCCTCACCGCGCGCGGCGGGCGGCGGTTCACCACCCTGCGCCAGGGATTCGATATCCTGCTCCGCCGATGGCGCCATCTCCTCCCTCCCGGCACCCCCCCTTCCCGACCGAAGGCCTTCGTCGGTTTCGCCTTCGCCGGCGACGACCCCATGGAGGGCGCCTGGCAGGGGCTGCCCAACACCCTCCTGGCGATCCCCGAGCTGCTCCTGGAATCGGCGCCGGCGGGCGCCATTCTCCACTTCACCGCCACCGGACGCGCGCTCCACCAGCGGGCAGCCCTCATCCGCCGCTGGCTGCGCCAGGCGGAACGGCTGCTGGAGGTCGGCACTCCCTCCGCCACCCTGGTCGCCGGCGCCGAGCTGGAGAGGGTCGCGGCCCGCCCCGACGACCGGCGGTGGCTGGAGACGGTGGAGCAGGCCCGCAGGCAGATGGAAGATGGGGGGATCCGCAAGGTGGTGCTGGTACGCCAGGTGACGGTCCGCGGCGATTCCCCCATTCGCGAGGCCGCCGTACTGCAGCGCCTCGGCACCCTGGAACCGGCCTGCCAGCAGATCGCCCTCGCCATGGGCGGCAAGAGCCTGGTCGCCGCCACTCCCGAGCGGCTGGTCTCTTTCGAGGATGGAACGATCCGCTGCGACGCCCTGGGCGGCACCATCGGTCGTTCCGGCGAACCGGGCGGCGATCAGCTCCTCGCCCGCCGCCTGCTCGCCGATCCCAAGATGCGCCACGAACACGCCCTGGTGGTGGAGGCGCTGCGCGAGACCCTGATCCCCCTGTGCCGTTCCCTGCGGATCCCGGAGGTGCCGGTGATCCGTCGACTGCACACCCTGCAGCACCTCTGGACCCCCATCGAGGGCGAGGCGAGAGACGATGCCTCCCTGATCGAGCTGGCCGCCCGCGTACACCCCACACCGGCGGTTGCCGGCACTCCCCTGGAGGAGAGTCTGGCGTGGCTGCGGCGACACCATCCCGTCCCGCGGGGGTGGTACACCGGCGGCGTCGGCTGGATCGACACGGCGGGGGAGGGCGAACTGCACGTGCTGCTGCGCTGCGCCCTCCTCGAGGAGGAGCAGGCCCATCTCTTCGCCGGTGCCGGGGTGGTGGCCGATTCCCGTGCCCACGAGGAGCTGCTGGAGACCGAACTGAAGCTCTCCACCCTCTTGCAGGCCCTCGGCGGCTCGGCAGGGATGGCCGAGGAGAACCGGCGGGCGCGGGGATGACGGATCGGCCCGGTGTCGCCCAACTGCGCTGCAGCGAGGTGCTGGTGGCCACCCTGGCCGGCTCCGGCGTCCGGCACGCCGTCCTCTCCCCCGGCTCCCGCTCCACCCCCCTCGCGCTCGCCTGCCTGCGCCACCCCTCCATCGAGACCCACATCACCATCGACGAGCGCAGCGCCGCCTTCCTGGCGCTGGGACTCGCGCGGGAATCGGGTGTTCCCGCGCTGGTGATCGCCACCTCGGGCTCCGCCCCCGGTCACTGGCTGCCGGCGGTGATGGAGGCGAACCACGGGGCGGTCCCCCTGCTGCTGCTGAGTGCCGACCGGCCGCCGGAGCTGGTGGGCTGGGGGGCCAACCAGACGACCGACCAGCAGCACCTGTTCGGCGGCCAGGTGCGCGCCTTCCACACCGTGAACACGGCAAACGACTCGGAGGAGGGGCTTCGCCAGGTGGCACAGCTCGCCCGGCGCGCCTTCCAGGAGAGCCGCTGGCCGCTGCCGGGGCCGGTCCATCTCAACCTCCCCTTCCGGGAACCCCTGCTCCCGGAGGGGTGGCCACCCGTGGTGCAGGGGGAGCCGCTGCCACCGCTGCCGCAGCCGGCCCCGCCACCCCCCGACCCCGACCAGATGGAGCGCCTGGTCTCCAGCCTGGGATCGGGGCCGGGGGTGGTGGTGTGCGGACCGGGCGACCGGGAGCTGCCGGACCCGGCCCTGCTCTGCCGGCTGGCGGAGCGACTGGACGCGCCCATGCTGGTCGACCCCCTCTCGGGACTCCGCTTCGGCAGCCACGATCGCAGCCGCCTGCTGGTCCACTATGATGCCTGGCTGCGCGATGCCTGCACCCGTCGCCGCCTGCGTCCCCACTGGATCCTCCGCTTCGGCGCCGCACCGGTCTCCCGCTGGCTGGGGCAGTGGATGGAGGAGGCCGCCGCCGAGGCCCCCCTGTGGCTGGTGGATCCCGCCGGACGCTGGCGTGA
>JALTLT010000452.1 GCA_027001815.1 Gammaproteobacteria bacterium
GAAGAGGAGGAGGAGGAGGAGGAGGAAGAAGGAGAAGAGTGTTGTTGGTTGCTTGTTGTCCTGGCCGTACGATTGTAATTGCTCCTGCTGCTCCTGCTGCTGCTGCTGCTGCTGCTGTGCACAGTGGGACAGTTGGAGGATCGGAGGCGAAATGGCAGCGTACCACTGCCACAATTGCCAACAGCGCGTCAACATCGTTCAGGATAGCAGCCACGAATCGCAGGAGCAGGATGTGCAGCCGACGTGCCCGGTGTGTGGTTCTGAGTTTGTAGAGCTGATCGATAGCTATGACAGTCAGGAGGAAGGCGGCCAAGCTGCGGCTGCCGCCCGCCAGCTGTCCCAGGGCGCCGAGGAGCTCTCGGCAGCGATCGAGGAGATCGCCTCGACCGCGGACGAGCTCCAGACCGGCTGATCGGACGGATCCACACGACACTCCACGGCATGGCGGAGGCAACCGATGGAACCAGCGGCACGCATGCCCACCGGAGAGGGCCTGGGGGACTCGTTGGGCGAGGAGCGAGCCCCCTCGTGCGATGACGGAGCCGCCCGGCAGTACGTGACCTGTCTCCTGGGGGAGGAGCGCTTCGCCTTCCCGATGGAGTCGGTGCTGGAGATCGTGCGTCTTCCGGAGACGGTGAGGGTCCCCCTTGCTCCCCCTAGCCTGAAGGGGCTAGCGAATCTCCGGGGAACCGTGCTGCCCGTGGTGGACCTGCGGGGGCTTCTGGGCCTTCCCGGGGTGGAGCCCACCGACGCAACCCGGGTGGTGGTGATCGACTGCTCCCGGCCGGCCGGGTTGGTGGTGGACCGGGTCGAGCGGGTGCTGAGCGTGGAGGGGGATAGGGTCGAGCCCGCCACCGATGTGTCCGTGACGGTGGACTCAGCGCTGTTGGCCGGGGTGATCCGGCCTGAGGAAGACGGAGCGCTGATCCAGCTTCTGGACGGCCGCGCCCTCGTGGGGAGGGAGTTCGAGGCGTTTCGCGGGCCTTGCGACGGCGGCCTTCAGCCGGCGGCGACGGCGGCCTCGGCGCGGCCTGCCGGAACGGCCGAGGAGCCCGAAGACGACGGCCGGCAGTTGGTGAGCTTCGAGGTGGACGCCGAGGAGTACGCCTTCGACATCGCCGAGGTCCGGGAGATCGTCCGGGTGCCGGACGAGATCAGCCGGGTGCCCGGAGCCGGGGAGCACGTGCTCGGAATCATCGACCTCAGGGGGGGAGTGCTGCCGCTGGTGAGCCTGCGGCGCCTGTTCGGCTTGGCCGACGCGCCGTTGGAGGAGCACAACCGGATCTTGGTTGTGGGACTCGCCGAGGGAGATCGGCAGGTCACGGTAGGGATGGTGGTGGACCGGGTCCACGAGGTGTTCCAGATCGACGCGGAAGCCCTGGATGAGGTGCCGGAGCTGTTGGCGAAGCAGGGCGTGGAGGGCGTCCAGGCCTTGTGCCGGTTGGAGGGAGGGAGGCGGCTCGTCTCGCTGTTGAGCGCGGAAGCGTTGTTCCAGCATCCGGCGGTGAAAGAAGCGGTGGAGACCCACGGGGAGGATGCGATGCAGGCGGAAGAACGAGGGAGCGCCTCGGGGGCGGAGGAGAAGGAAGAACTTCAGTTCGTGGTGTTCCAACTCGCGGGGCAGGAATACGGGGTGGGCATCGAGTGGGTCCAGGAGATCATCTGGGTGCCGGACCAGATGAGCCACGTGCCGAAGGCGCCCGGGTTCATCGAGGGAATGGTGAACCTTCGCGGGACGGTTCTGCCGGTGGTGGACATGCGCGCCCGTTTCGGGCTCGAGCGGATGGAACGAAACGATCGGCAGCGGATCCTGGTGCTGAACCTCGACGGCATGCGCACCGGTTTCGTGGTGGACGCCATGAGCGAGGTGCTGCGGGTGCCCGCCCGGGCCGTGGAGGAGGCTCCCCGGCTGTCGGAGGACCAGGCGCGCATCATGGGCCGGGTGGTGAACCTGAAGGAACAGGGCCGGATGATCCAGGTGCTCGAGGCGCGCGAGCTGCTCGGGGCCGACGAGCGAGAGGCCGTGGCCCGGGCGGCCTCCGAAGAGGCCGCCGCGTAGCCGAGTTCAAGGCGATCCATGGGAGTTGGGAGCGTGAAGCACAAGATCTTGGTGGTCGACGACTCCGCGTTGATGCGCAAGTACCTGCGCCAGATGCTGGAGACCCAGGACGACTTCGAGGTCCACACGGCAAGGGATGGGGAGGACGCGCTGCGCCAGATCCGGGAGCTCGACCCGGACGTGGTGACCCTGGACATCAATATGCCGGTGATGGACGGGCTGACATGCCTCAGCCACATCATGACCGAGTCCCCCCGGCCGGTGGTGATGGTGTCGTCCCTTACCGAGAAGGGCGCCCTGGC
>JALTLT010000453.1:0-1697 GCA_027001815.1 Gammaproteobacteria bacterium
TCCCTGTACGGAAAAAATTAAGGAAAGTGCGAGTATAGTGGATTTCATAACCTCTCCTCCATAAGAGCTATAAATTCATCAAACAGGTCAACAGAATCATTGGGACCAGGCGCGGCTTCAGGGTGATACTGAACAGAATATGCCTTCAGTTCGGGAATATGAACACCCTCTACAGTGTGATCGTTCAGGTTCAGGTGTGTGAGAATTCCACCTGTGTTTTTCACGTGTTCTTTTTTTACGGCAAATCCATGGTTCTGTGAGGTTATTTTTATTTTTCCGGAACGTTCATCTCTTACAGGATGGTTGATTCCATGGTGTCCGAATTTGAGTTTGTACGTTTCCATTCCGCTGGCCAGGGAGAGTATCTGATGTCCCAGACATATTCCAAAGACCGGGACCTTTCCAAGTAATTTTTTCACGTTTTCTATTGCATACGATACCGCTGCAGGATCGCCCGGGCCGTTTACGCCGTCGAGGGCCTGCGCAAAGGCGACCGAATCCGCAAGTGGCCGCAACCGCAGCGCTCCGGGGCGCGTCGTCGAGAAGTGACAGTCGCAGCGGCACGGAAGCGGCCGCGCTAGGGTAACCTAAGTAGAGAGTAAATAGATCAGCTTTGCCGGGCCGGACGGGCCGCGGCCCCCGGCCGGCGAGCAGGAGGCTTTTCGTTGAAGCAACCGAGTCTTATCGCGATCGGCGTGGCGGCGCTGCTGGCGGTCCTGCCCTTGTCGGCCGTTCGTGTCCCCCGGCCGGCGCCGGAACTCGTCTTCAAACTGGCCAACGGCCAGGAGATGAAACTCAGCCAGTTCAAGGGCAAGGTGGTCGCCCTCGAGTTCCTGCTCACCACCTGTCCGCACTGCAAGCGCACCTCGGGCGTCATGCGCAAGATGTACGCCGAGTATGGCCCCAAGGGGTTCCAGGCCCTCGGCGTCGCCATCAACGAGGGCGCACGCAATCTGGTGGAGCCCTACCGGGCCGAGCTCAACCTCGACTACCCGGTGGGCTACGTGGATCGGGACACGGCCGTCGATTTCCTCGAGCATCCCATCATGCTCACGATGTGGATGCCGCAACTGGTCTTCATCGACAAGAAGGGCGTGATTCGCGCCCAGTACGGCGGCACCGACGAGTTCTTCCGCAACGAAGAACAGAACATGCGGGAGATGATCGAGAAGCTGCTGGCCGAGAAGTAGGACTGCTTTTCATCCGCCGCGCCGGCGTCGTAAAATAAGAGGTGAATCGGGCGCCCGTAGCTCAGCCCGGATAGAGCGCTTGCCTCCGGAGCAAGAGGTCGCAGGTTCGAATCCTGCCGGGCGTACCATTTTCAACCACTTACAGCCCGCCCCAATCCTCCCGAACGGCGAAAGCAAGGCGAAAATCCACAAGTTCTGTGCACCATCTGTGCACCAACCGCCCGGCCGTATTGTGCACCATCTGTGCACCTTAGCCGGGCGAACCCCTTAAATCCCAACACCACGGAGGCAAGCGCAATGAAGAAAACACCCGAAGTGTACGTGGACAACGAGCGGGTCTGGTTGATCCGCCGGCGCTCCAGGCCTGCCGGGTCCAGACCGGCATCAGCGCTGGAGCGGCCCGCTGTCGTGCTGCACAGCCGAAACTGCGCATGCCGCGGAACCGGCTGGATCTCGTATCCGGGCATCGGCCGGCGGGTCGCCGCCTGCGCATGGCCTTATGTACCG
>JALTLT010000453.1:1707-2357 GCA_027001815.1 Gammaproteobacteria bacterium
ACGAGTGGCTGCGCCTGGGGCGGCCGACGACCATCGAGGCCCTTGAGGAGGCTCGTGGGGCCGGAGCGGGGAGGAGGCCGGCACGATGAAGGAGAAGATCCTGCTCGAGACGTCTTCTGGCTGGTGTATCGCGCGCGATCCGTATTGCTGGATCTTGGCCCGCCGGAGCAACCGCGGCAAGACGTCGTGGCGGTACCCGAGCTACCACGGGAGCCTTGAGCAGGCACTCGTGCACCTACTACGCCGGCTCGACTCTGACGAGGCGACCACCGTGGCCGGCTACCTCGCGGAATGCCGCAAGGTCGTCGCTGAGATGCGGATCATCGCGCGCGAAATGTCCAATCTGAGGCCGCGCTCGCCGTGCGCAAGCGATTTTCTCGACGACCCAAGTACGGAGGCCTTAGAAACGACCGGCGGCCGCTTGCGCGCGTGATCCGGTGAGCACCGGGACCACAAGATCTTGTGTGGCGCGAGGCCTCCAAAAAGGGCAGAGGCACAACATCTTGTGGTCTGACAATTCCGTTCACCCCTGCCAGACGACGCTGCCGCGGTGATCGACCACCCGCACCGGAGTCCCGAAGGGGATCCACTTCCGGGCCAGGCTCACAGCGTGAGCCACTGTCGCGGCGGCGAGCTCGCGGCCCTCATAG
>JALTLT010000454.1 GCA_027001815.1 Gammaproteobacteria bacterium
GAAAAGGAAAGCCATGGAAGGTTCACCTGGTGGGTGAAAATGAAAAAATCGACTCAAATGCCATTCTACGCGATTATCATCGGATGAACGAGGAATCAGGGCAATGGGAAGTCACGGATTCAGGTGCAATATGAAGCGGCTTCACGCAATTTTCGGGCTGGCAGCCTGACGGCCTTTGACAGGCCGTCAGGTTCTGGTGCTTTTCGCAGGGCAGAGTGTGACCTTCAGCTTGAAGTCCGACAGGCTGCTGGCGGCAACGGTGTTCTCACGCTGACGCCGGTTCTCCGGCGGCACTCCTGCGCCACGCAGACCTGGAGCGCCAGGTTGTACCTGGCAATCGGCGCGCAGCGCCAACGGGGAAGCGGAACCGTGCCGTCTGGCGGCGGCATCGACGAGTGCAACTCGGCGCTTCCGGCAGCCAAATCCGGCCTTGACACCCCCGGGAAAAAATTCCCACAATGTGCGGGACTCGAGTACCGGCGTCTCTCCCCACGTTCGGTCCGGCGTAACGGCGGCGCTTCATCCCGCTTCACCACAAGAACAAATCTCTTTCAGGTGCTGGAAACCCTCTCACCACTGCAGCTCGCACTCTCTGCCGCCATCGTCTCGGTTGCCTACCTGGTGCGGGGTATCGCCGGCTTCGGTTCCGGGCTGATCGCCATCCCGCTGCTTGCCCTGATGATGCCGCTGCAGGTGGTGGTACCCCTGGTGGTGGTGCTCGACTACATGGCCTCTGCCAGCCACGGCGTCTCGCAGCGAAGTCGCATCCTGTGGCGTGAGGTGGTGGTGTTGCTGCCCTTCGCGGCACTCGGCGTCCTCGGCGCCCTGTGGGTGTTCCAGCAGGTGGACGAGGCGCTGCTGCGCCACGCCCTGGGTCTCTTCATACTCCTCTTTGCGATCTACTCCTTCCTCTCCATCGAGAGTCAGCGGGTGATCTCGCGCCGCTGGGCGGCACCGGCGGGTGGGTTGGGGGGATTCATCGGTACCCTGTTCGGGACCGGCGGCCCCTTCTATGTGCTCTATCTGCGTTTCCGAGGCCTCGACAAGAGCGCATTCAGGGCCACGTTCGCCACCATCTTCCTGCTTGACGGGGCGGGGCGGCTCGCCGGTTATGTCGCTTCCGGCTTCTTCACCCTCGATCAGCTCACCCTCGTGGCGGTGGCTCTTCCGGTCATGGTGATCTCCCTGGTGATGGGTGGCCACATCCACACCCGCATGGGCCAGCAGACCTTTCAGCGCGCCATCAGCCTCATTCTGGTGGGAAGCGGCCTCACCCTGCTGATGCGCTGAGGTGGCCGGTCGCCACTCCCCCTTGGCAGGATGTTGAAAAAGGCCGTCCTGGCCTTTTTCAAACCCGGAAGCCGAAAATGCGATTTCCGGCCTCCTCACGTTTTCGATGACCTGGCAGCCTGTCGGATTTTGATAGGCCGTCAGGTTCTGGTGCTTTCCGCGGGGCAGAGTGACCTTCAGCTTGAAGTCCGACAGGCTGCTGGCCTCATTGAAAACGGTGGTGCACCCATGCACCGCAGCACAGGCTGGCGAATGACGGTGTTTTTCAACAACCTGTTAGCCGGCGGAGTTCCTCGAGATGATGAGCACGGCGTTGTTGCCTCCAAAGGCGAAGGAGTTGCTCATGGCGTGGTCGACGCCGGCAAGCGACCGCGGTGCCCCCATCACCAGGTCGACCGGGGCGAGTTCGTCGATCTCGGCCTGGAACGGTACGGGGGGGGCCAGGGCGCGGTTCAGGGCCATTACCGTGACGGCCGCTTCCAGGGCACCGGATGAGCCGATGCAGTGTCCGTGCGAGGCCTTGGTGGCCGAGAGTGGCGTGGTGTCGAGATGCGATCCGAACACCTTGCGCAGCGAAGCGGCCTCGGCGCAATCGCCGGCCGGGGTGGAGGTGCCGTGGGCGTTGATGTGTCCGATCTGTTCCGGTTCCAGACCGGCGTCCGCCAGGGCATTGCGAATGGCGATGCACTGGCCATCCGCATGGGGACGGGTGATGTGAAAGGCGTCGTTGCTCACGCCGTAGCCGGTGATCTCTGCGAGGATGGGTGCCCCCCGATCCATGGCGTGGTCGCGTTCCTCGAGTACCAGGGTGGCCGCCCCTTCCGAGAGGTGGAATCCGTTCCGGCCGGCGGTGAAGGGACGGCAACCGGTGGAGGGTTCCCCCTCCGGCCGGGCGAGGACGCCGAGCTTCTGCCACTCGCCCACGACCCCCGGGACCAGCATCGATTCGGCGCCGCCGGCGATGGCCACGTCCAGATAGCCGTCGCGAATGCGTCGCATGCCCTCGCCGATGGCCACCGCCGAGGAGGAGCAGGCGGTGGAGTAGCTCTGGCTCTCCCCCTCCACACCCAGGTGGATGGAGATCTGGGCCGAGGGGGCATGGGACATGGTCATGGGGATGGAGAGCTTGCGTGGCCCCCGCCGGGCGCCGAAGTAGGAGGCGTAGGACTCCTCGAGCGTCTGGGCACCGCCGAAGGAGCAGCCGAACAGCACGCCGGTACGCCGGTTCTTGCGGGGCGCCAGACCGGCGGCGGCCACCGCCTGCCGTGCGGAGAGGACCGCGAGCTGCGAGACACGGTCCATGGTGAAGAGCTGGGAACGGCTGAAATGGTCGGCAGGCTCGTATTCCACCCAGCCGACGGCCTCACCGGGGAGGGCCGGGTGGGGGCGAATGCCACTCACCCCCTCGACAAGGTTCTCGAACAGGGTAACGGGATCCATCCCCAGGCAGGAGACGGTCCCGAGCCCCGTCACGACCACTCTTCTGCGTGTATCTCTCATCGTCGTTCTCCGTCGATGCCGGGGAGACGGGCCAGTGGGGAGGAGGGATCGTCCGGCTCGAGAGGGGAGGACCTCCATGGTGGCACCTCGGCAAGGGGGCCGGCCGGGGCTTCGCAGGCCTCCATCTGGCTCGCCAGGGTCTGCAGAAAATGGCCCGAATAGGGGATCGACCGGTCACGGTCCACGAGCCGGTGGTCGGCGTCCAGATAGACGAGGGTGGTGAGTCGCCCGTTGCGAGCCCCCTCATGGGCCTCGATCAGGAGATCGAGTGTCTCCGCCGGCACGGCCGAGTCCTCCTCGCCCATGGCCACGATCACCGGGATGGAGAGTTGTGGCAGGATCTGTCGCAGGTCGATGTCGAGGAAGGAGGACCAGTAGCGATAGCTGTGTCCCAGGGCGCGTCGATCGAGGTCGTCCGGGTCGGCTGCGATGTCGTTCAGCATCTGCTCAACCCCCCCCAAGGGCCTTCCCAGGCCCTCGAGGCGAAGAAGATAGTCGCGGAGCCGGGTGCCGCCGCTTCCGATCAGACCGAGAAGGGTGATGCGTGGCTCGCGCCGTGCCAGTTCGGCCGCCACGAGAGAACCCTCGGAGGCACCGATCAACACCACGTTGCGGCACCTCCGCGGAAGGGTGTCGAGGGTGTGGCGGATGAACTCGAGCTGGTCGGAGAGAATCGACTCGAAGTAGTCGGCCCGGATGAAAGATCTGGAACACCACAGGCCCCGGCTGCCGTCCCGGATACCCCGTTTCTGCAGGATGAAGACCCACCCTCTCGCACCGTAGAGGGGGGCGAGATAGTGGGGAAAACGGTCACGTACGCTGCGACAGCCGGAGCCACTGACGAAGAAGATCAGCGTGTCCGCTCCGGCAGGGGTCGAGAGTGCCGGCGAGAGGGGGAACTCGTAGTAGAGCGCCGAACCACCGCTGTCGAAGGTGAACTCGCCGGCGGAGAGGGTTGGCCCTCCTTCGGCCTCTGGTCGCAGCGGTGAGGTGCAGCCGGCGCTGCCCAGCAGTAGGGAGAGGATGAGCAGCCCCAGGGATACAGGGGGATGCGCATGGGGTGCGCCGCGAGGAGGGCGGGGAGGAGGAGGGGGAGAGCCCGTGGCGGGATGACCGGAACGGATGAGGGTTTCCATGTATCTCTAGCCCGAAAGTTGGGTGAAGCAGCCGGATGGATGTGCGTCCGGCGTGTTCGAGTGTGCCGCCCTGCAGCGCAAGGCGTAGCCATCGCCACGGCTTGCGCGAAAAGCGGTGCATTCGGGCGCGCCAGGCGTGCAGGCACCGGCAGGGCGCGCCGGAAACAAACCGGTACCCGCTGATATACGGAATATTTTGTTTATAAACATAAAGTTGAATGCAATATCAAGCGGCTTCATGCGATTTTCGGGCTAGTCCGAGGTGGGCAGGGGGTCTTCGGTGAGGAGGTGTGACCGGCCGAACAGTATCCAGATGATGGAGAGCAGGGAGAGCAGCAGGCCGAGGGTCATCGCCTCGATGAAGGAGTTGCCGATCGTCACCCACGCGCCGGACAGCGAGCCCGAGAGCGTGGCGACCACCACGGTCATCGCCAGGTACTGGTGGAATCGCGGATAGTCCGTCCGCTCCACGTAGCGGTACTTCGAAGCGCCGACGAGAGAGGTCGATATTCCCGCGGGAAAGCCCATCGAGACCAACAGGGCGACGATCGAGAGGGGGTCTGCCAGACCCACCAGCGCGGCTGTCGGCATGAGGAGCAGCGGGGCCATACTGGAAGCCAGGAAGAGGTCCCGTATCAGTTGGGGCCGGCGGGGGTGGAAGCGGTTGGCCAGTATCGCGCCGACCAGGGCCGCGATGCCGATGGCGGAGATGGAGAAACCGATGTGGGAGGTGGCGGGAGTCGTCTCGAGGGCCGAGGCGATGGCCGAGAAGTACCAGTTGATAAGGAAGGTGCTCGTGCCGGCGATGACCAACAGGGTGCGGGTCCGCGGTGGCAGGGGCGCTCTCCGTGCTGCTGCGGGGGATGGCCCCGGCCCCTCGTGATTTGCGGCGAACAGAGCGGTGAGCAGGAACAGTCCGCCGGCGGCGAGGCCGGTGAGCGTCGCTCCCCAGCGATCATGGAAAATACCGGCGCCGATCGGTGCGAGGACCTGGGCGATCAGGTAGGGGATCTGCATCTGCCTGCCGAGTCGTTCGCGTGCGGGACGCCCCCGGTTCACGAACACCATGGTGTTGAGCCTGTAGGTGAGCACGGTATAGAGGCCACAGAACCCCGCAGCGACCAGGAGGGCGTAGAGCGGGGAGGAGGTGATGGCGGCGCCTTGGTCCTGTGCGGTCGCGAACAGCGCCGGCACGGCCAACGCCATCAGGAGCAGGTGGTGGCCTGTGAGCCGGTGGGCATTGCGCAGGAGGATCATCGAGGCGAGGATACGCCCCGCTGCGCAGAAGGCGATGCCGAATCCCAGCATCGTTCCGTGTGTTGCGGTGGGTACCTGCGAGAGCAGTCCGAATACCAGCAGTTGGGCGAAGCCGAGCCCGCAGGTGGCGGAAAAGACCGTCCAGAGCAGGGTCGAGGTGCGCGGTTCCTCCTTCATGATGGTGGCTGGAGCCGTTGGTCCGCCATCGCCCTCTGCCGTTCCGCCTCTTCTCCCGGGAGATCGGGCGTTGCGTGTACGAGGGTGATCTCTTCGTGCGGAATGTCGAGCAGGGTGGCGATCTCTTCGACGGCCTCGCGAACTCCTCCCAGTCCGTCGACCAGTCCCGCATCGATGGCCCGTCTGCCGGTGATCAGGCGCCCGTCGGTGTAGAGATCCCAGCGATTCCTGCCGCCCCGGTGCGACTCGATGAAGGAATGGAACTGCAGGTCGAGGTCCTGGAGCAGATCGTCGATGGCCCGCTGTTCCAGGGGGCCGCCGCTCGGCCCGTGTGGCGTCAGCATGTGTTTCAGCGCACCATGGGTTACCGCCTGCATGCCTGCCGGCTGCCCCTCCACCGGTTCAGGGTGCCGCCGGTAGTCGAGGCTGCTGCACAGGCCGCCGACCAGCGAGGCCGGCCGGGAGAGGATGCGGGTCGAGGGGGCGATCGCGTAGTAGGCAGCCGAGGCGCAGAGGTCGGCGATCACCGCGACCGTGGGCAGCGACAGGGCACGGATGCCGCTGGCGATCTCCTGGGCGGCACAGAGACTGCCCCCTCCGGAGTTGACCCACAGGATCAGCCCGGCGAAGTGTTTCCCCTCTCCGTCTGCGGGCAGCGACCCGAGCAGTTCCAGGAGCGGGTGGTCGTAGCTGATCTCTCCAACCAGGTCGAGACGGAGCAGGTCGATCGATGGAGTCACGGTTCGAATATCCAGAAGCCTCTGCGGCCGCCGTGGCTGGCCTCTTCGATGGCCAGCCCCTTTCGCGAACAGAGAACCCCCACCAGGCGGGCCAGCGAACGGGAATCGGTTCCGTAGAAGGCACGGGTCAGTCCCAGTCCCCTGGCGTGGGAGAGGCAGGTCTCTACATAGAAGGGCATCAGTCGCGCGATGGCGCGGGTGCGGGCCAGCAGGTTGTCCCTGGAGGCGGCGCAGATGGAGTTCATCAGGTAGATGTCACCCTGCCGGTAGCCCCGAGCGGCGGCGAGCACGCCACGATCCGACACCGCGACGACGGTCACCGACGAGGGATCCTCGATGCGGAAGTGGACATCCTTGAGGGCGCGTTCCCGCACCTCTTCCAGAAAGGGAAACTGCTCGAGAAACAGGGCGTGAATGGCCGGGGCGTCTTCAGGCGAGGCCCGTCGTGTGGTGATGGTTTCCATCTCTCTCCTCTGTATCGAGTCTCAGCAGCCGATCCTCCTCCTCCATGCAGCCCGTGAAGTAGTCGAGCAGCCGGTCGGAGAGATGGAGACGGCGCATCAGTTCGGGGTAGATCCGCTTGTAGGCGTTGCACAGCAGGGGACGGTTCTCGGTCAGGGAGGAGAGACCCAGGCAGGTCCCTCCACAGACACCCAGCAGCACGCACTGCCGACAGCTCGATCGGGGCAGGGAGTGGGCGATCTTGAGGGCGTTGGGGTGGTCGAGCATCTCCCGGAGCCGGCTTTCCGGAATCGAGCCCACGGTGAACTCCTCGCGGGAGAGGGTGTCACACGGCAGGACGGTGCCATCGGCCTCGATGGAGAGGAACCGGCGTCCGGCCCCGCAGGGGTTGTTTCCGGGCTTGCACATGTTGGTCCGTTCCGGCGAGAGCAGATTGCCGAGATGGCTGAACACCGGATCGATACGGAACCGATCGAACTCGCCCTCCTCGATGGCATCGATCAGGGCCATCACCGAGGCCACGTAGGTCTCTTCCCCGGTCTCCAGTCGCCAGTCGTCCCGTACCCGGCCGATGGCCAGATAGTTGGTGGTCCGCCAGCCGCGAAATCCCATGGCGTGGAAGTGGCGCGCGATGGCGAGGAAGTGTTCCGCGGAATAGATGGTCGGGGTGGTGACGATTCCGCATCTGCGGCTCATGAAGGAGCGGTATCTGTGGTAAGCCGACTCAAACCGGTGGTAGGTTCCGGATCCATCCTTCAGCACCCGGTGGAGGTCGTTGATCTCCCGGGGTCCGTCGATCGAGATGCCGACGAAGAATTCGTTCTCGTCCAGAAACTCCACGATCTCGTCATCGAACATCCCGCCGTGGGTCTGGAGCTTGAAGAAGAGGCGGACGTTCGCCTCCCTCGCGACCGATCTGGCAAACTCAGTCACCTCGCGCACGAACCGCTTGCGGATGAGCGGCTCCCCGCCGTGGAACAGCAGGGTGAAGGAGCGTCCGGAGGCGGAGCGAATGGACTGCTCGACGATTGCGCAGGTGCGCTCCAGATCGAGATTCCTGGCCTGGTCCAGCTGGTCGTGATCGTAGCAGTAGGTGCAGTGATAGTTGCAGGCAGAGGTGCATTTGATCAGCAGGTACTCGAACGAACGGTGGTCGCCGCCGTCGTCGTCGGTCGCCCCCTGGCCGGCGAGCGTGGCCTCCACCAGTTCCGCCAGCTCCCTTCTGTCCGGGTTCGCGATCGGCAACTCTTCGAGACGCCAGATGCGCTCGGCCGGTGGGAGGGGAAAGAGGTCCGCCGTGTCGAATGAGCACCAGCGGCCGGAAGAGGGCTGGATGGCGATGAGGACGTCCCGTCGGGTGATGTAGCGGGTCTCGGTCATGTGGGCGCGTTTCGGTTCGGAATGGTCGGGCAGGTCGTCGGTGTGGAGTTCCGTGGCCCGCTCTGCGGGCCACGGAACGGGCTTCAGGCGCTCGATCAGAACGCCATCTCCCAGTAGGCCTTGGCCGCGAGGGAGGCGGTGCGGGAGATACGGGTCACACGAACTTTCAGATTCCTGGTCTTCATTGTGCTTTCTCCTTTCTTCATGTTGAGGATGTCCCGCACGACTTTTTCCTTGCGGAAAAGTTCGCGTGGTATGCGGGGTCCCACGCGACAAAAAGCGGTTGGATCGGCATGTGTGTCGTCGCCTCCTCAGGAGGTGGCCGGTGAGCAGAGGCGGTGGCAGATCTCCACCAGGTCTCCCAGGGTGCGGATCGAGTCGGCACTCTCGTTGTCGATCTCGATGCCGAGGCTGTGTTCCACTTCGCAGATGAGCTGGAAGACGGCGAGCGAATCGAATCCAAGGTTGGCGAGCGAGTCGAGACTCATCTCCACATGGAGCCGGTTCCGGTCGATCTCCTGGTCCTCGGCCAGCCGGATCACGGTCTCGACGATCAGGTCGTGGATGGCGATGCGCGATTTCTGATGCTGTTCGGCAAGCATGATTGCAGGCTCCGCTTGGGGTCAGGGTCGGCGGGACGCTCCGTCTGCCGTGATGGCGCTTTCCGCGGCAACGGGTCGATGGACTGCGCCCCGCTGGGCGAACGGCGACGACGGCTCCTTGCCGTTGGCGCAGGGAGAGGAGCGGTCGGTCGTGATCCAGTAGGAGCAGAGGTGGCTGCGCTCCCTTCGCGTGGGGCGCGCGAAGCGCCCGAACTCGAATCCGGCCTTTCTCAGCAGTCGCTCGACGGAGGTCGGCGAGACGGTGATCAGGCGCCTGGCGCCGAGACGCCGGGCGCAGCGGAGCGCCGACTCCAGGAGGCCGACGGCGGTCGTGGAGGAGAGCCCTCCGGAGCGGGGAGCGCCGCGGGGTGCGTGGTCGAAGGCAGCAAAGCGTGACAGCTCCCACATCCGGGGTGAGCGGGGAGGGGGGGAACCGCCCAGCAGTTCCGGAAAGAGCTGTTCGAGAAGATAGGGGCGCGTGGTGGGCAGCAGGCGTGCACACCCCGCGAGTCGGCCATGGGTGTCCCGGACGACCACGTAGATGGTGTCCGGGCGATCGAACTGGTCGGTCTCCAGGCCCTCGCCGCAGGGGAGTTTCCAGCCCAGGTGCTCGACGAACACCCGATAGCGAAATCGGAGCATCTCGCGGTAGAGTTGTTCAGGCAGTTCGCTCCGTGTGCCGGTTATTGTCTCCACGATCGTCCCTGGTCCTGTCGCCCCTCGGGCGTGGCAATCCGTTCGTGCTTCCAACAGGCGGTCGAAAAACACCGTTTTTTGGCAGCCTGTGCCGCAGTGCATGGATGCGTC
>JALTLT010000455.1 GCA_027001815.1 Gammaproteobacteria bacterium
GGTCTGCCCCCCGCCGCCCGGGGCCGAGGGGGGGTGGCAGGAGGAGGAGACCGGGGAGGGAGTGCGCGGCCTGTGGCGGTCGCCCGACGGGCGGCTGCTCGGCTTCGCCCTGGTGGGTGATGCGGTGGCCGACAAGCAGGCCCTGGCGCGAGAGGTACCGCCTCTCTTTCCCGCCGCCTGATCGACCCTCCGGCATCCCTGGAGAGCCGGTTGCCCGCCAGAGGCGTGATTGCCTTCACGAAACCGCGTCTTCCGGTTGTAGAAATGGGCCTCTCCTGCCGCTAGCATGAGGGCCACGGGTGGATGCCGGTGGAGGGCCTTCCCGCCTCTCGGGGCAGAGTTCAGCTTGAAGTCCGACAGGCAGCCAGGTCATTGAATATGTGAGGAAGCCGGAAATCGCATTTTCGGCTTCCGGCGTTGAAAAAGGCCAGGACGGCCTTTTTCAACATCCTGTCAGGGGGCGCGGGTACGCGCAACAACAACGAGGAGTGCAGGAATGATGAAGCAATGGGTGATGGCCGGGGCCTTGATGGGGGCGATGCCGATGGTGGCGAGCGCCGATTTCATCGGCCTCTTCATCGGCGGAGGGGTCTGGGATCACGACGTGAGCGGCAGTGCCGCCTATCAGGGTGACGATCTCGATGTCGCCAGCGACCTGGCCCTGGGCAGCAACCAGGACAGCTACCTGTGGCTGGCCCTCGAACATCCGGTGCCGCTGCTGCCCAATGTGCGGGTCTTCCGCCTCGATCTCTCCATGGATGGCAACACCACCGTCACCAGCTCCTTCCGCTTCGGCGGTCAGAACTATGAGGTGGGCGAGGAGATCAGCAGCATCACCTCCCTCGACCAGGTGGGAGGCATCTTCTACTACGAGCTGCTGGACAACGTGCTGAGTTTCGATCTGGGGCTCGATATCCGCAACGTCAAGGGCGATGCGACCGTCACATCCATCACCACCGGCGTCACCGAATCGGCCACCTTCGACGTCTTCCTGCCCATGCTCTTCGCCCGGGCCCAGGTGGACCTCCCCTTCACCGGTCTCTCCGTGGGGGCCGAAGGGAGCATGGTGGGGTACGGTGGCAGCACCCTCTCCGACGTGCGTGGCTGGGTCGCCTGGGAGTCCCCCTTCCGGGTCGGTGCCGAGTTGGGCTACCGAAGCTACCGGCTCGAGCTGGACGACGTGGACGACGTCACCGCCGACCTCACCACCGACGGCCCCTACGCCGCGCTCTTCGTCCACTTCTGACGATGGGAGGCGGGCCTCGAGCAGGCCCGCCCTCCCTCGATTCCTCTCTTGTACGGTGCCGGATCACCGGCCTCCTCCGCCACCTTTTGGTAATTTTCACCAACCTGTTTCCGGTCAGGCCACCCCCCCGATGCTGGCCTCCGGCGCAATAATGGCGTAGATTCAACCGGATAGCCACGCGATGCGGGTTGGCACCTTCCTTGTAACCCGTCGTCCAGAGGCGCCGTACCCGGAACTCTCCCCCGTATGGCGTATCTATCAGGATGTTGAAAAAGGCCGTCCTGGCCTTTTTCAATGCCGGAAGCCGAAAATGCGATTTCCGACTTCCTCACGTTTTCAATGATCTTTCGTCATTGAAAACGGCGGTGCATCCCTGCACCGCAGTACAGGCTGCCGAAAAACGGTGTTTTTCAACAGCCTGCTATCTGGAAGCTCCGATCGAAGCCGTCCCGGCTTTGCCATGGCGCGCCATGGCGCAGATGCGGTTTGCGGCATGTAACGAAACGGGGGTTTGCGCCATCGATCGTGGAGGCACCTCCCCGTGCCGCGGGAGACACCGGGCCGACCGGAGCCTCCGACTCGGGAACGGAAGATGCGGTTTTCCGTTTCCACACATTTTCGGCGATATACCGCCATCGAAGGTGGCAAGGCATCCAGGTATCGCGCACAGGCTGTCGAAGGGTGGCGTCTTTCGACGGCCCGTCAGGCTCTTTTCGCGAACCCGGAGCCTCGTCGAGGCGGGAGAGCGAGGGCGAGGAAGTGGACCGGCGCCACCGCGGAACTTCCCCGGCCCGCTCGTCACGAGACGAAGAGGTTCGCGGGCGGTGGTGGTGACCGACCGCCCGACAGCAATCCAGAGGATGACAATGAAAAGGACAACGACAGACCGGTGGAGGCGGTTCGGATGGCTCCTCTCCTTCCTGCTGCTGACGGGCTGCAATGTGCAGTTCGGCACAGGGGACGAAGAGAAGAAGGAGAAGGAGGAGGTGGTGATCCCGGTGGAGGTGGCGGCCGTGGAGCGCGGTACGGTCGACGCCACCTGGCACGGCACCACCACCCTCCAGGCCAGGGATCAGGCACGGGTGGTGGCCGAGGTGAGCGG
>JALTLT010000456.1 GCA_027001815.1 Gammaproteobacteria bacterium
CCGCCCTGCCCGCCCATGCAGATCAACGACGCCGAGCACACCAAGCTGGCGATCTGGGTCGGCGGCAACCACTCCAATGCCCGCAGCAAGCCCACCTTCCACAAGCTGGTGGCTGCCGGCATCCCCAACAATCCTCCCCGCTGGCCGGAGGCGACCGCGATCGTCAAGCGGATCCTCAAGGTCTACAAGGAGGATGCGAAGGACTGGGAGCGCATCAACGACTGGATCGACCGCATCGGCTGGCCGCGCTTCTTCGAGCTGACCGGCCTGCCGTTCACCAAGTTCCACATTGACAACTGGCGTCACGCTCGCAAGAGCCTCAACGCCTCTACTCACATTCGCTTCTGATTCAGCGAGCGACTTTCGATCGAGGTGTTTGGATGAAACTCGGTATCCAAATCAACGAAGGCCCCTATCAGCACCAGGCGTCGGACACGGCGTACCTGTTCACCAAGGCGGCGCTGGAGAAGGGACACGAGATCTTCCGTGTCTTCTTCTACCATGACGGTGTCAACAACGGCACCCGGCTGACCACCCCGCCCCAGGACGACCGCAACATCGTTGCCCGGTGGTCTGAGCTGGCCGAGAAGTACAATCTCGATCTGGTCATCTGCGTTGCCGCGGCCCAGCGCCGCGGCATCGTGGACCCGGACGAGAAGAAGCGTCATGGCAAAGATGCCGACAACATCGCCCCGGGCTTCCGTATCTCCGGCCTTGGCCAGCTCATCGAAGCCGGCATTCAGTGCGACCGCCTGGTTGTGTTTGGCGACTAACTGCGAGGATTAGGCGAGATGAGCGAAGAGATGATGGAAGAAGGCGGCGTCGTCAAGAAGTTCATGTACGTGAACCGCAAGGCGCCGATCGGCAGTATCTATGCCCTCGAGTCGCTGGAGGTCGTCCTGATCGGCGCGGCATTCGAACAGGACGTCTGCATGGTGTTCCTGGACGACGGTATCTACCAGATCGTCAAGGGCATGGACACCAACGACGTGGAGATGAAGAACTTCTCTCCCACCTATCGTGCGCTGGAGATGTACGACGTCGAGCGCCTCTATGTCTCCAAGGAGGCGATGGAGGAGCGGGGGCTCACCACCGACGACCTGGTGGTGGATGTCGAGGTCATGGATGCCTCGCAGATCGCTGACCTGATGGAAGAGCAGGACGTGATCCTGAGTTTCTGAGGAGAGGAAGATGCTACACACCGTTAACAAGTCCCCCTTCGAGAGAAACACTCTGGAGACCTGCCTGCAGCACGCGAAGGATGGATCCACCATCCTGCTGATCGAGGACGGCGTCTACGCCGCCACCGAAGGCACCCGCTTCAGCGACACCATCAAGAAGGCGATGGAGACCAAGACCGTCTGCGCGCTGCTTCCCGACCTCAAGGCGCGGGGCATGCACGAGAAGGTCATCGAGGGCATCAAGCTGGTCGATTACGCCGGATTCGTCGACCTGGTCGAGCAGAACGAGCGCGTTCAGGCCTGGCTGTAACTATCTGTATATTTTTCGTTAAACACGAGGAGATTGAACAATGGCAATCGAAGTTGGTGGCAAGACCATCGAGACTGATGAAGAGGGTTACCTGGTCAACCTGAGCGACTGGAACGAGGAAGTCGCCAAGAAGCTGGCCGAGGAAGAAGGCCTCGAGATGAACGACGAGCGCTGGGAGATCGTCAACTTCCTGCGCGACTACTACAACGAGTATCAGATCGCTCCCGCCGTCCGCGTGCTGACCAAGGCCGTCGGCAAGCGCCTGGGCAAGGAGAAGGGCACCAGCAAGTACCTCTACGAGCTGTTCCCTTATGGTCCGGCCAAGCAGGCGTGCAAGATCGCCGGTCTGCCCAAGCCGACCGGCTGCGTCTGATCGCAAGCTGCCCGCCGGGGCCGGTCGAAGCCGGCCCCGGTTTGCGGGCGACCCCTGAAGACGGTTTCGTTATCTGGTAGGGAGGACACAGAGGCATGTCGTTTCTGTCCACCGCGTACGCGCTCCTTTTCTATGTCGCGACGCTGATACTCTTCGCTGGCCTGACCATGCGCATCATCAAGTACGCACGCACGCCGGCGCCGCTCAAGATTCCTACCATGCCCGCACCGCTCACCAAGGCAGGTGTCGCCTTGCGTATCGGTCGCGAAGTGGTGTTCTTCCAGAGCCTGTTTCGTTCGCAGAAGTGGACCTGGCTGTTCGGCTGGATGTTCCACCTCGCCCTTCTGCTCGCATTCTTCCGCCATCTCCGCTACTCCATGAGCCCGGACAACATCCTGTGGCCGCTGGTCAGCCTGGAGGTGGTGCAGACCTTCGGCAAGTACGCCGGGTTTGCCATGGTGGCCGGACTGCTTGGCCTGCTGGCACGCCGCATCTTCGTCGATCGGGTGCGCTACGTATCGGCCCCCTCCGACTATCTGATGCTGCTGCTGCTGCTCGGTATCGCCTTCAGCGGCCTCTCCATGAGCTTCGTCGCCCATACCGACATCGTGCAGCTCAAGGCCTTCGTCATGGGCCTCATCTACTTCGACTGGCAGGAGCTTCCCGCCAGCGCGCCGCTGATCATTCATCTGACTCTGGTGGCCCTGCTGATGATCATCTTCCCCATCAGCAAGCTGCTGCACGCGCCGGGCATCTTCTTCAGCCCGACCCGCAACCAGGTGGACGACGCCCGTGAGCGACGTCACCTTGCACCCTGGGCTGCTGCACTGGATTCCACACGCGGCAATCGTTGAAACCGAAGTGACGCAAATATCCGGAGGATCGCGTGGCTGACTTTGAGACACCGGAACTGACCGACGAGATCGTTGTTCCCCACATCCAGGAAGGCGCGATGGAGGGCTCGGGCCCGTTCATCGCCAAACCGGAGCACCAGGAGCCCCTGGGCTTCCCCGGCGAGCTGGTGGAGAACTGGCAGGAGAAGGCCATCGACAAGATGGGCGAGCTGCTGGGCAAGTACCGCTCGTTCCAGGTCTTCCTCGACATCTGCGTGAAGTGCGGCGCCTGCACCGACAAGTGCCACTACTTCCTGAGCACCTCCGACCCCAAGAACATGCCGGTCGGCCGCCAGGACACCCTGCGCAGCGTCTATCGTCGCTACTTCACGGTGGCCGGCAAGCTGTTCCCCAAGCTGGTGGGTGCCCGTGATCTCACCAAGGAGGTACTGGACGAGTGGTACAACTACTTCCACCAGTGCTCCCAGTGCCGGCGCTGTTCCGTCTTCTGTCCCTACGGGATCGACACCGCCGAGATCTCCATGGCAGCCCGCGAGATCCTCGACTCCGTCGGTGTCGGCCAGAAGTACTGCAACGAGATCATCGCCAAGGTGTTCAAGATCGGCAACAATCTCGGCCTGCCGGAGCCTGCCCTGCGTGACACCCTCGAGGACCTCGAGGAGGAGATCTACGAGGACACCGGCGTCAAGGTGCGTCTGCCGCTGGACGAGAAGGGAGCGGACATCCTGCTGATCACCCCGTCCGCCGACTTCTTCGCCGAACCCCACATCGACGGCCTGATGGGGTACGCCAAGGTGTTCCACGAGGCCGGCGTCTCCTGGACGATCAGCTCCTACGCCTCCGAGGCCGCCAACTTCGGCATGTTCATCGGCAGTTACGAGAACATGCAGAAAGTGGCCATGCGTATCCGCGAGGCGGCGCTGGATCTCGGCGTCAAGCGCATCGTCCACGGCGAGTGCGGCCACGCCTGGCGTGTGGCCTACAGCTTCTGGAACACTCTCGCGGGTCCGTGGGATTTCCTCGACCCCAACTACCCGGTGCCGCAGCACATCTGCGAGTTCACCTGGGACCTGATCCAGCAGGGCAAGCTGAAGTTCGACAAGTCGGAGAACGACCACCGCGTGGTCACCTTCCACGACTCCTGCAACGTGGCACGTGCCACCCGCATGGGCGACAAACCCGGCGGCCAGTTCGAGATCCCGCGCAACGTCATCAAGGCGGTCTGCAACAACTACGTGGACATGGAAGAGGAGACGATCCGCGACGCCACCTACTGCTGCGGCGGCGGCGGCGGCCTGCTCACCGACGACCTGATCGAACTGCGCGTCAAGGGCGCCATGCCCCGCATGCATGCGCTGAACAAGGTGATGGAGGAAGACGGCGTGACCAACATGGCGGCCATCTGCGCCATCTGCAAGAGCCAATTCACCAAGGTACTGCCCTACTACAAGATGCCCATGGACATGATCGTCAGTGTCCACCAGCTCGTGAGTGACGCCATCATCCTCACCGGCCAGAACGAGGAAGGGGGCGAGGAGGCCGAAGAGGAGGCCTGAACAGGACAGTCCACATCGATTCCGGACCTGCCGCCGACGCGGAGGGTCGAAAGAAAACAGAGTCAAGCCCAGGTGCTACCAATCTGGTAATTAGGAGACTGAATAATGGCAACTTCCAGTGACGAAATGAAAACCTTGACTTTCCGTCGATTCAAGGACGGTGACAACAAGTGGAAGTCTCTGACGGACAAGATCTTCATCGCGGACCGCTCGCACAAGTGCCCCACCTACGTGCATCGTACGCCGCCCTGTCAGGGTAGTTGCCCCGCCGGTGAGGACATTCGCGGCTGGCTGGACATCGTCCGCGGCATTGAGAAGCCCGCCAAGGATGTCGACTGGCACGAGTACGCCTTCCGCCGCTCCACCAACGCCAACCCCTTCCCGGCCATCATGGGTCGTGTCTGCCCGGCCCCCTGCCAGGTGGGGTGCAACCGTAACGAGCTCGAGGACCACGTCGGCATCAACGCCGTGGAGCAGTACATCGGCGACACCGCGCTGGCCAACGGCTACGGTTTCGATGCCCCCGGCAAGGACACCGGCAAGAAGGTGGCGATCGTCGGTGGCGGCCCCGCCGGTCTCTCCGCCGCCTATCAGCTCCGCCGCATGGGCCATGCCTGCACCATCTTCGAGGACCACGCCGAGCTGGGTGGTTTCATGCGCTACGGCATTCCCCGCTACCGTACTCCCCGCGACGTGCTGGACGGTGAGATCAAGCGTATCCTCGACATGGGTGTGGAGGTCCGCACCAACACCCGCGTCGGCACCGACGTCACCGTCGAGGAGCTGGAGAAGGAGTACGACGCCATTCTGTGGGCGATCGGCACCCACGACGGCCGCATCGTCCCGGCCAACAACGTCGATGCCCCCAACAGCATCTCCGGCATCGCCTTCCTGGCCGCCTTCAACGAGGGTCGCCTGAAGGCCGTTCCCAAGAAGCTGATCTGCATCGGCGGTGGCGACACCTCCATCGACGTCGTCTCCGTCGCCCGACGTCTGGGCGCCATCTCCGATCTCTCGGAGGAGAACCTGCCGGAGACCATCATCGCCAACGGCTCCGAGCAGAACGTGGGCGACGAGCGGGAGCCCGCCGACGTCACCCTCACCTCCCTCTTCCCCAAGGATCAGATGACCGCCGCCGAACACGAGGTGCAGGACGCCCTGCACGAGGGCGTGAAGATCCTCGACGGCGTGATGCCTCTGGAGGGGATCAAGGACGACAGCGGTCGCCTGGTGGGGGTCAAGTTCGCCAAGTGCGAGATGGTCGACGGCCGTCCCAACCCCATCGAGGGTACCGAGTTCGAGCTGGAGTGCGATCTGCTGGTCTCCGCCATCGGCCAGGCCGGCAAGATGGAGGGGCTCGAGGATCTGGACAACGGCCGCAGCTTCATCGATGCCGACCGGAACTACCAGGTGCCCGGCAAGCCCGGCCACTTCGTCGCGGGGGACATCGTCCGGCCCCACCTGCTGACCACCGCCATCGGCCAGGCCTCCATCGCCGCCGAGAGCATCGACCATTTCCTCAAGCACGAGAACCTGGGTCCGCGCCCGAAGGTGGACGTCCACCACTTCAACCTGCTGGAGAAGCTGCAGGAGGCCGGCCTGGCGCCCAAGGAGTTCGATGCCGAGAAGATGGGCGACCTGCGCGGCACCTCCGAGGGTGACTGGGCGGTGCACAACTTCGAGGATCGCTCCAAGAACGAGATCATCCCCGCCTCGAAGCTGTTCCTCGGCCACTTCAACTACTCCCCGCGGATCTTGCGCGAGGAGATCCCGGTCGATCCCGAGCACATCATCGGCAGCTACCGGGAGCGCATGAAGGGCTACAGCGAGGAGCAGGCGCAGGAAGAGGCCAACCGCTGCATGAGCTGCGGCATGTGCTTCGAGTGTGACAACTGCGTGGTCTTCTGTCCCCAGGAGGCCGTGAAGCGTACGCCCAAGGACAAGGCGACCACCGGACGCTACGTCTACACCGACTATGCCCGTTGCGTCGGCTGCCACATCTGCGCCGATGTCTGCCCTACCGGCTACATCGACATGGCGATGGGTGAATAAACCGGACCAACCCACAAGGTGAATCGGCCAATGAAGTACGCTCAATTTCTGTTGGCATGCATCACGGTGGCGCTGCTCGGCAGCGCCACCGCCTTCGCCGCCGCCCCCGTGCCCCATATTCCGGAGCCGGAGGGGGCCGAGAAGTGCGTGGAGCCCGAGGACGTGATGCGGCGCCAGCACTTCGAGTTCATCAAGCATCAGCGCGACGAGACCATGCGCCGCGGCATTCGCACCTCCAAGTACAGCTTCAAGGAGTGCATCAACTGCCACGTGGTGAAGGACGAGGCGGGTCGCGCCGTCAGCATCGAGGACGACCGTCACTTCTGCAACGCATGCCACAGCTATGCGGCGGTGACCGTCGACTGCTTCCAGTGCCACAAGTCGACGCCCGCGGAACCGAAGATGGGTTCCCTCGAGCAACCCGAGCGTTCCCTGGCCGGACTCATCGAACGCCTGGAAACCGTATCTGGCGCACGGAGATAACCTGATCATGAGCGACCCGAAGAAAGAGACCATGGATCAAGGCCGTCGCCGGTTCCTGGGTGCCGGCGCGGCAGCGGCGGCGACCATCGCGCCGGGGGTGACCCTGATGCAGGTGGCCTCCGCCAAGCCGGACGATCAGCCGGTCAGTGACAAGAACCGCTGGGGCCTGCTGATCGACACTACCAAGTGTGCAAGCGGTTGCGACGCCTGCGTGCAGGCGTGCAACGAGGAGTTCAACCTCCAGCCGCAGCACGGGCCCCGCACCGATCCCCACTGGATCCGCAAGGTGGAGGTGCGCGATACCGCCACCGGCCGCACCTTCTCCCTGCCGATGATGTGCCAGCACTGCGAGAACCCGCCGTGCGCCGACGTCTGCCCCACCGGCGCGTCGTTCCGTCGTGACGACGGCATCGTGCTGGTGGACCGGCACATCTGCATCGGCTGCCGCTACTGCATGATGGCCTGTCCCTACAAGGCACGCTCTTTCGTCCACGAGGAGATCCCGGAAGAGGACAAGAACGTCAACGCCCCTCGCGGCAAGGGGTGCGTGGAGGCCTGCACCCTCTGCGTCCACAGGGTCGACAAGGGCCGGCAGCCCGCCTGCGTCGAGGCGTGCAACGGCGACGGCCACAAGGCGATGATCTTCGGCGATCTCAAGGACCCCGGCAGCGAGATCAGCCGGGAGCTGAAGAAGTACCCGTCGACCCAGATCCGCGCCGATCTGCGCCTCAACCCGGGCGTCTTCTACAAGGGCATCTGATGCGTCGCCGGGCCCGCTTGCCCGGCTGAACCCTGGCTGTTAGGACATCGAGTAGTCAAACCATGAAAAAAGTGAGATACACGAGCATCGACGGCAGGGGCGGCTTCTACGCCCTTCTGGGAGTTCTCGGGCTGTTTATCCTCGCCGGCCTGGGCGCGGCCTACTACATGGAACACAACGGTCACTGGGTGACCGGAATGGACAACCAGACGGTGTGGGGGCTGCCCCACGTCTTCGCCGTGTTCCTGATCGTCGCCGCCTCCGGCGCCCTCAACGTCGCCTCTATCGGCACGGTGTTCGGCAAGGCACCCTACAAGCCGCTGGCGCGCCTCTCGGCGGTTCTCGCCGTGGCCCTCCTCGTGGGCGGCCTGGTGGTGCTGCTGCTCGATCTCGGCCGGCCGGACCGGCTGATCGTGGCGATGACCTACTACAACTTCAAGTCCATCTTCGCCTGGAACATCATTCTCTATACCGGCTTCATGGGCTTCGTGGCCATCTATCTCTGGACCATGATGGACCGCACCGTCCGCAAGTACTACAAGCTGGCGGGGTTCACGGCCTTCATCTGGCGCCTCATCCTCACCACCGGTACCGGCTCCATCTTCGGGTTCCTGGTGGGCCGCCAGGGCTACGACGCCGCCATCATGGCCCCCATGTTCGTGGTGATGTCCTTCTCCTTCGGCCTGGCGATCTTCCTGCTGGTGCTGATGGCCGCCTACGACTGGACCGGACGTCCCCTCGGTGAAGCGCTGCTGATGCGGTTGAAGAACCTGCTCGGCGTCTTCGTCGCTGGCGCACTCTATTTCGTCATCGTCTTCCACCTCACCAATCTCTACGCCACCGAGCACCACGACTGGGAGAAGTTCATCCTCATGGGAGAGAGCGTCCACACCAAGGTGTTCTGGCTCGGCCAGGTGCTCCTCGGCAGCCTGGTGCCACTGGGCATCCTCTACAGCAAGGCGGGCCGCTCCCGCGCCTGGATCGCCGTGGCCTCCGCCCTGGTGATCCTGGGGGGCTTCGCCACCATGTGGGTGACCATCATCGGCGGTCAGTCCTTCCCGCTGGTGCTCTTCCCCGGCATGGAGGTGGTCTCCAGCGGCTACTTCGACGACGTCGCCTACCACACCTACTCTCCCAGCTTCCCCGAGCTGGTTCTGGGGCTGGGCGGCGTGGCGGTGGCACTGATCGCGGTGGTGGTTGCGGTCAAGGTACTCAACCTCCTGCCTTCCAGCCTGGCGGATGCCGACGTCGATCCGCACCACAAGGGCTGACGCCCCCTTACGGAAGACGGCCGATCCCGCCAAGGGATCGGCCGTCTTCCGTTTCTGAACCGCCATGGCCCATCTCCTCGTCTCCGCCGCCCACAAGTCCTCCGGCAAGACCACGGTGACCATCGGCCTGTGCGCCGCACTCGACCGCCTCGGCCACACCGTCCAGCCCTTCAAGAAGGGGCCGGACTACATCGATCCCATGTGGCTGGGAGCCGCCGCCGGCCGGCCCTGTCACAACCTGGACTTCTACACCATGGAGCGGGACGAGATCCGCGAGACCTTCGGCTGCGCCATGAAGGGAGCCGATGTGGGTGTCATCGAGGGCAACAAGGGACTCTACGACGGCCTCGACCTGGACGGCACCAACAGCAACGCCGCCCTGGCCCATCTGCTCGAGGCGCCGGTGGTGCTGGTCCTCGATTCCCAAGGAATGACCCGCGGCGTCGCCCCCCTGATTCTCGGCTACCAG
>JALTLT010000457.1 GCA_027001815.1 Gammaproteobacteria bacterium
CCATCCCCCCCCGCCGCAATGCAACCGCCGCCCGCGCGGCATGAAGGAAGTCCGGATCATGAGCGCCCTTCCCAAGAGCACCCCGCCCTCCGTCCGTCACTCCGTGGACCAGGCCATCGATTTCCTGGAACACCAGAAACCCCTGGACGAGGCAGAGAAGCGGCGCCTCATGGAGGAGATCAAGGAACTCCTCCATGAGCACAAGGGGGTGCTGGTGGCCCACTACTACACCGCGCCGGAACTCCAGGTGCTGGCCGACGAGACCGGCGGCTGCGTCGCCGACTCCCTCGAGATGGCTCGCTTCGGCTCCGAACAGGAGGCGGAGACCCTGGTGGTGTGCGGAGTCCGCTTCATGGGGGAGACGGCCAAGATCCTCAACCCCGAGAAACGGGTCCTGATGCCCACTCTGGAGGCCACCTGTTCCCTCGACCTGGGCTGCCCCGCGGACGAATTCACCCGCTTCTGCGACCAGCACCCGGATCGCAAGGTGGTGGTCTACGCCAATACCAGCGCAGCGGTGAAGGCGCGCTCCGACTGGGTAGTCACCTCGGGTATCGCCCTGAAGGTGATCGAGCACCTCGCCGCCCAGGGGGAGAAGATCATCTGGGCCCCCGACCGCCATCTGGGTCGCTACGTACAGAGCCTGACCGGCGCCGACATGCTGCTGTGGGACGGTTCTTGCATCATCCACGAGGAGTTCAAGGCGAAGGCGCTCAAGGAGCTCAGGGCACGCCACCCGGAGGCAGCCGTGCTGGTACACCCCGAGTCGCCGGAGGATGTCATCGCCCTGGCCGATGTGGTGGGTTCCACCACCGCCCTGATCAAGGCGGTGAAAGAGCTGCCCAATCCGGAGTTCATCGTTGCCACCGACAACGGCATCTTCCACAAGATGCGCGAGGCGGCCCCCGACAAGCGGCTCATCGAGGCCCCCAACGCCGGCGTGGGTGCCACCTGCATCAGTTGTGCACACTGCCCCTGGATGGCCATGAACGACCTGCGTCAGCTCAAACGGGTACTGGAAACCGGCGAGAACGAGATCCACATCGAGGAGGAGATCCGCCGCCGCGCCTATATTCCCCTCAAGCGGCTGCTCGATTTCGCCGCGGCGCAACAGGTGGTCTTCGAGGGCAACGCCTGATGGCGGAAGGAGACCGGCCCGAGGAGCGGATCGAATCCCTCGAACTGCGCCTGATGGAGCAGGAAGTGGCTCTGGAACGCCTCACCCGCACGGTCCTGGAACAAGAGCGAGAGCTGGAGCTGCAGCGTGCCCGCATTCGCCGCATGGAGGCGCAACTCACGGCCCTCTCCCCCTCGGACATCGTACCCGAATCGGAAGAGGCTCAGCCCCCTCACTACTGAAAAGAGGCCAGCACTCTGTCGGACTTCGGAAGAGTGGCAGGTTCTCCTGCCTTTCGTGGGGGAGCGAGCCAATCCCGGGGCCGCCGGCTGACCTGCCCTCGCTCCGCCCCACCCGGAACCTCACCACACCAGATCGTCGGGCACCGGCGGGTAGCCATCGTCATCGCTTCCATCGGACGATGCCCCCTCACGATGCCAGCAGACCACCACCGAGGCATCCCGCTCGAGCAGCTTTTCCGCAGTGGCGGCGGAGACCGGTACATGACGGTCCCCGTTGCGCACGATGGCGGCACGACCGCCGACCACCTGCCGGCGCGCCTCCTCTCCCAGATGGATGGTCCGTATCTTCCCATCCACCACGAAACGGTAGGGGAGTTCCCCCTCCCAGTTGCGCAGACACCCCTGACGGACGATCTGCTTCACCTGGGCGCGAAGCTCCTTCCTCTTCCGCTCTTCCTGCCGGCGAAGATTGGCCTCGCGGTCGCGTTGCCGCTTCTCCTCCTGGCGGCGCCGTGCCGCCTCCGCCTCCTCCGGCACGGCGGCGTGACCACGCCCCTTGCGCCCCTTCTTCTTCCGGGACGCCTGGCGCGCCTTCTTCACCTGCTTTTCGTCCACCAGCCCCAGCTTGAGAAGCTGTTCCTGGAAGGGATTGTTCATGTCGTTGCCTCGTATTCGGCCGGACGGAGCCAGCAAGATATTGAAAAAGGCCGTCCTGGCCTTTTTCAACGCCGGAAGCCGAAAATGCGATTTCCGGCTTCCTCGCGTTTTCAATGAGACCAGCAGCCTGTCGGCCTTTGATAGGCCGTCAGGTTGTCAGCCTTCGTGCACGAGGGCGGCCACCTGCTCGCAGAGGAACCGGTTCTCGTCCATCTGCGTGACGAGGCAATAGGAGAGTTCCCGGTTGATGGCCGAGATTCGGTCCAGCTTGGCCATCATCATGGCGATGACCTCCTCGTCCACCACCAGATTGCGCACCCGGGAACGGACGATCTGGAGAGCCACTTCGCACTCGCGGACCAGCTTCTCCACATCCACATCCTCGACCTCGAAAAGCTTCTCCCTCTCCTCCTGGGACGAGAGGAGAACCTGGGCGAGGCGGCGAACCAGATCACCATAGACCTGCTCGATTTCCGCCCAGGATTCCGGCCCCCGCCCGTCGTCCCGATCCACCCACTGCAACTCCGTCTCGAGAGCGGCCAGGCGCGCGTCCATGCCGATCGGTACGGACGCTACCCCTTTCGCCTCGGAGGGACTGTTCTCCCTCTCTTCCATCCAGGCGACCCGGTACGCACTCGTCGTCTCGATCTGCCGATTCAGAAAATCATGGACGGCCCGGGGAAGGGAGGATTTTCTCTCGCCCTCCAACGCCGCCACTCTGCGTCGCAGCTTGTATACGTAGCGAAAGAGGAAGACGACCACGAAGCCGAGAACCACCACCGCCTCTGCGAGAACGACCAGCAATCCAATTCCGGCTTCCTCCACAGGGCCTCCTGATCAGGGTGCGCTCTCGATTTCCCCCCCACGGTCGTGTTCAGACGGCTACACCGTCTCACTTCCGCGGCTCACGATCCCGGAGAGACCCAGCCGGAGCAGAACGACAGCTTTGCCCGGGCCATCCAGTCGACCTCCGGCAGGCTGCTGAAGAGAACCCGTTTTCGGCAGCCTGTGTGCGGTGCAGGGATGCACCGCTGCCTTTCCAATGATGCCAGGTCATCGAAAATGTGAGGAAGCCGGAAATCGCATTTTCGGCTTCCGGCGTTGGAAAAGGCCAGGATGGCCCTTTTCAACATCCTGCCAGAGAGCGAAAGGAGCAACCTCAGCGGTTGTCGAGGGGAAACTTGTGCTTGTTCTTGTCCACCCGTTCACGCAGTTCCTTGCCCGGCTTGAAATGGGGGACATACTTGCCCGGCAGCTCCACCGAGGTTCCGGTCTTCGGATTCCGCCCGATGCGGGGTGGCCGGTAATGAAGTGTGAAACTGCCGAAACCGCGAATCTCGATCCGCTCGCCGGTGGCGAGCGCCTGGCTCATCTGCTCCAGAAGACTCTTGACCGCCAGTTCGACATCCTTATAGGCCAGGTGGCTCTGGCGCCGCGCCAGCGCCTCGATCAGTTCGGATTTTGTCATTGTTTTCCTGCAAGCCCAGTCGCGATGGATTCCCCAGATCCCGGCAGATCCCTGCCCCGGCAAGGTCCTGAATCGATGACCGCCGGCTCTTCATCAACCCGGTAAACCGGTCGGGAGCCCCAGGGATGCGCCAGATCGGCATTGCGACGTTTGCCGAGGGAGTCTCCCCCGCGCCGGCGCGCCGCCCATTCGATCCGACACATCCCTGGAGCCCTGAACACGATATACGTTGTCGCCGGGTCAATAACTTCCCTGATGCGCACATGCCCCCTCTGTCGCGGGTTCTCTCTTCGGGTCGGCGCTCACGCGATTCGTTTTCGCGTTGGCGCAAGCTTCCCTGAACCCGACTTTACAACAGACAGGGTAACGGAAAAAAGGTGAAATTCCCTGTATCACAGAAAGTTGTACCCACTCTGGCGGAGAATGGAGCCGATGCGGAGCCCGCTACTCCACCCGCCCGGTAACATACCCCTGGGGCCGCGGGGAGCGATGCGGTGGCCACTTTGTTCCGACCACCCGCAGGAAGGAGCCCGTGGGGCCCATCCCTCGACAACCGCCATGGAGAGGAAAGGCGCGGGGTGGCCGTGCGGCCACCCCACACCGTTCCCGCAGATTACTCGCCCTCGTCGCTGCCGCCCATCTGCTCCTTGAGCAGATCGCCCAGTGAGGTGGTGCCAGTCACCGAATTGCGGCTGTACTCCTCGATGGCCTTGGCCTCCTCCTCGTTCTCCTTGGCCTTGATGGAGAGACTGATGGCGCGGTTCTTGCGATCGATACCGATGAACTTCGCCTCCACCTCGTCGCCCACCTTCAGCACGGTGCGGGCGTCCTCCACCCGGTCGCGGGCCAGTTCGGAGGCACGCAGGTAGCCCTCCACGTTGTCGCCCAGCTCGATGACCGCACCCTTGGCGTCCACCTCCTTCACCACGCCCTTTACGATGCTGCCCTTGGCGTGCTCGGCAACGAAGTTGGAGAAGGGGTCCTTCTCGAGCTGTTTGATGCCCAGGGAGATACGCTCTCGCTCGGGATCGATGGCCAGGATGACCGTCTCCAGCTCCTCGCCCTTCTTGAAGTTGCGGATCGCCTCCTCACCAGGCACGTTCCAGGAGATGTCGGAGAGATGGACCAGGCCGTCGATGTTGCCCTCGAGACCGACGAAGATGCCGAAGTCGGTGATCGACTTGATCTTGCCGCTGACCTTGTCGCCCTTCTTGTGGGTGGCGGCGAATACCTCCCACGGATTGGACTGGCACTGCTTCATGCCGAGGGAGATGCGGCGGCGGTCCTCGTCGATGTCGAGCACCATCACCTCCACCTCCTGGCCCAGGTGGACCACCTTGGCGGGGTTGACGTTGCGGTTGGTCCAGTCCATCTCGGAGACGTGCACCAGACCCTCGACCCCCTCCTCGATCTCCACGAAGCAGCCGTAGTCGGCGATGTTGGTCACCTTGCCGAACAGGCGGGTGCCGACCGGGTAGCGGCGGGAGATGTTCTGCCACGGGTCCTCGCCGAGCTGCTTGAGCCCCAGGGAGACACGGTTGCGCTCGCGATCGAACTTGAGCACCTTGACCTCGATCTCGTCACCGACGTTGACCACCTCGGAGGGGTGCTTGACCCGCTTCCAGGCCATGTCGGTGATGTGCAGCAGACCGTCGATGCCACCCAGGTCGACGAAGGCGCCGTACTCGGTGAGGTTCTTGACCACACCCTTGACCACGTTGCCCTCCTGGAGGTTGGCCAGCAGGTTCTCGCGCTCGGCGCTGTACTCGGACTCCACCACGGCGCGGCGGGAGACCACCACGTTGTTGCGGCGCCGATCCAGCTTGATCACCTTGAACTCCAGCTCCTTGCCCTCCAGGTAGCTGGCGTCGCGCACCGGGCGCACATCGACGAGAGAGCCAGGCAGGAAGGCGCGGATGCCGTTGATGTCGACGGTGAAGCCGCCCTTCACCTTGCCGGAGATCATGCCCTTGACGGTCTCGCCGGCCTCGAAGGCCTTCTCGAGCATGGTCCAGGCGCGGGCGCGCTTGGCCTTCTCGCGGGAGAGGCGGGTCTCGCCAAAGCCGTCCTCGACGCTGTCGAGCACCACCTCGACCTCGTCGCCCTCCTTGATCTCGAGCTCGCCATTCTCGTTGTAGAACTCCTCGATGGGGATGACACCCTCGGACTTGAGGCCGGCGTTGACCACCACCATGTCCGGACGGATCTCCACCACCGTGCCGGTGAGAATGGACCCCCGGTCCATCTGCTGCTGGGCAAGGCTCTCTTCAAACAGTTCTGCAAAACTTTCGGTCATTGTCTGGTTGATCCTGAGGCCCCTGCGGGACCTGGTTACACGACTGTGGCGAATTCCGTTGGCCAGCCACAGGTTGGATGACGAACAATGGGCCACGCCCCACCGGCCAACGGCTCGGGGATGACCCGGTGAAAACACTGGCAGGCTGTTGAAAAACACCGTTTTTCGGCAGCCTGTGCCGCGGTGCATGAATACACCGCAGCCTTTTCAATGACGCCAGGTCATTGAAAATGTGAGGAAGCCGGAAATCGCATTTTCGGCTTCCGGGGTTGAAAAGGGCCAGGCCGGCCTTTTTCAACATCCTGCTGGAGACGGTCGCGGGCGGTTGCCGCCCGTCAGGAGAGCCTTTCCCGCACAACCGCCAGCACCCGATCCACCACCTGGTCGATGGTCACACCGGTGGAGTCGATCACCACCGCATCGGGCGCAGGCCTGAGCGGCGCCACGCTCCTCTCGGCATCGCGGCGGTCCCGTTCCGCAATCTCCCTGCAAAGGGTTTGGATGCTAACATTTAATCCTTTTTCTTTCAACTGTTTATGGCGGCGACGGGCGCGCTCCTCGGCACTCGCCGTGAGATACACCTTGCAGCAGGCCCCGGGGAAGACGACGGTGCCCATGTCGCGACCGTCTGCAACCAGCCCCGGCGGCCCGGCGAAGTCTCGCTGACGCTCCAGCAGCGCCTCGCGCACCGCCGGCCAGCGCGCCACCCGGGAGGCGCGATCGCCGGCGCTCTCGGTGCGGATCTCCCGGCTCACGTCCTCGCCTCCCAGCGACACCCGGACCCCCTCCTCGCCGGGACGGCTCTCGAAACCGATCTCGAGGCCGCGTGCCAGTTCCGCCAGCCCCTTCTCGTCCTCCAGGGAGACACCCGCCCGCTCGGCGGCCAGCCCCAGAATCCGGTAGAGGGCGCCGGAATCGAGCAACCTCCAGCCGAGGATCTCGGCCACCCGCCGTGCCACCGTTCCCTTGCCGGAGCCGCTGGGTCCGTCGATGGTGAGGACCGGCGCGTCAGCCATCGTCCGATACCTGGATGGCCAGCCCCGCTCCGGCGGCGAGCCCGGCGAAGCCGGGGAAGGAGGTGTTGACGTTGGCGCAGTCGTCGATCACCACCTCCCCGTCGGCGCGCAGGGCGGCCATGGCGAAGGACATGGCGATCCGGTGGTCGCCGTGGCTCTCCACCCGGCCACCGCGCAGGGCGCCCCCCTCGATGACGATGCCGTCCGCGGTCGGCTCCGCGGTGATGCCGAGACGCCGGAGTCCGTCGGCCATCACCGCGATGCGGTCGCTCTCCTTGACCCTCAGCTCCTCCGCCCCCCTCAGCACGGTGCGACCCTCGGCGCAGGCGGCGGCGACGAACAGCGCAGGGAACTCGTCGATGGCCAGGGGTACCAGGGCGGGATCGATCTCGATGCCGTGCAGTGGCGCATGGCGCACGCGCAGGTCGGCCACCGGCTCTCCCCCCACCTGGCGCGGGGCGAGCAGTTCGATATGGGCGCCCATCTGCCTCAGGATGTGGATCACCCCGTCGCGGGTGGGGTTGATGCCCACGTGCTCCAGGAGCAGTTCCGAACCGGGAGCGATGGAGGCGCCCACCAGAAAGAAGGCCGCCGAGGAGATGTCGGCCGGAACGTGGATGTCGGTGGCGGTGAGCCGCCCGCCCCCCTCCACGCAGACGGAGGCGCCATCCCGGTGCAGCGGATAGCCGAACGCCTCCAGCATCCGCTCCGTGTGGTCGCGGGTCGGGGCCGGCTCGGTGACGCAGGTGCGCCCCTCGGCGTAGAGCCCCGCCAGCAGCAGGCACGACTTCACCTGGGCGCTGGCCACCGGCATGGGGTAGTCGATACCGGTGAGGCGGCTGCCGCCGTGGATGCGCAGGGGAGCGGTTCCCCCCTCGGCGGCGTCGATGCGCGCCCCCATCCGGGCCAAGGGCTCGGTGACCCGCTTCATGGGGCGTCGCGAGAGGGATTCGTCGCCGGTCAGGAGCGAGTCGAAAGGCTGGCCGGCGAGCAGCCCGGCCAGCAGCCGCATGGAGGTGCCGGAGTTGCCCAGGTAGAGCTCCCCCTGGGGAGGACGCAGGCCGTCGCGGCCGACACCGTGGATCACCACCCGCCCCGCTTGGGGCCCCTCGATCTCCACCCCCATGCTGCGGAAGGCCTGCAGGGTGGCCAGGGCGTCTTCGCCCTCCAGGAAGCCCTCGACGCGGGTCACCCCGTCGGCGATCGCCCCCAGCATGATGGAGCGGTGGGAGATGGACTTGTCTCCGGGCACCCGCAGGGTGCCGGAGAGCGAACCGCCTGGAGCGACCCGGAACACCACCCCGCTCATATCCGCTTCTCCCCGGCCGTCTGCCGGATCTCCGGCAGCCGGTACGTTCTTGTCGCGGGGTTCCTGCCGCCGACGCTCCCGGGAGGGCCCGCCGCCTCGTGGGACGGTGCCAGACCCGGGCAACAATCCCCCAGACCGCTGGAAACCGGATTTGCCATGTCTCGTTCTCTCCTCAGGCGCTGTAATCGTCGCGCGCCCGCTTGGCGGCAGCGAAGGTGTCGCGCAGCCAATCGCCGTCGCCCCGTTCGATGGCCGATCGCACACGATCCAGATCGGCTCGGAAGTCGTCCAGGATCTTCAGCAGCGCCTCCCGGTTGGCGAGACAGATGTCCCGCCACATCACCGGATCGCTGGAGGCGATGCGGGTGAAGTCGCGGAAGCCACCGGCGGCGTAGCGGAAGATCTCCACCCGGTCGTTGAGCCGCGCCAGGGTATCCACCAGCGAGAAGGCGACCACGTGGGGCAGGTGGCTGGTGGCCGCCAGCACCTCGTCGTGGTGTTCGACGCTCATCTCCACCACCTCTGCCCCCACCCCCTCCCAGAGGGCACGGACGCGGGCGGTGGCGGCGGGATCGGTCTCCTCCACCGGGGTGAGGATCACCCGCCGCTCGCGGAACAGCTCCGGAAAGGAGGCCTCCACGCCGCTGTTCTCGGTACCGGCGATGGGGTGGCCGGGGACGAAGATGGGGGGCAGCCCGCCGAACACCTCGCGGGCGTCCCGCACCACGCTCCCCTTGGCACTGCCCACGTCGGTGATCAGCGCGCCCTCCGCCAGGTGACCGGCGATCCCCTCCAGCACGCGGCGGATCGCACCGAGCGGGGTGGCGATCACCACCAGGTCGGCACCCGCCACCGCCTCGGCCAGATCGGTGCTGTAGCGGTCGATCACTCCCAGCTCCACCGCCCGCTGCAGGTGCCCGGCGTTACGGGAACAACCCACCACCTCGCCGATCAGCCCCCTCTCGCGGGCGGCGCGCGCCAGCGAACCGCCGATCAGCCCGACACCGACGATGCAGACCCGGGAGAAGAGGACTCCGCTCACCGTCACGCCTCCTGGATCGCCTCGCCAAGGGCCTGGAGCAGGCGCCTGTTCTCCTTCTCCATGCCGATGGTGATACGCAGGAACTCGCCGAGGCCGTAGGGCTCCAGCGGCCGGACGATCACCCCCTGCCGCTCCAGGGCGGCGCAG
>JALTLT010000458.1 GCA_027001815.1 Gammaproteobacteria bacterium
CCCCTGCTCCCCTCACCGAGGCGCGGGAGATCCGCATCGCCCACCCCTCCACCCAGACCCACATCCTCATCGGCCAGCCGGGCATGCGCCGCGGGGACCCCGACTATTTCGCCCTCTATCTGGGCAACCACGCCCTTGGGGGAAGCGGCCTGGTCTCGGTGCTGGCGGAAGAGATCCGCGAGAAGCGCGGTCTCGCCTACAGCGTCTACAGCTACTTCAGCCCGCAGGCGGTGGAAGGGCCCTTCGAGGCCGGCATGCAGACCCGCAACGATCAGGCGGAAGAGGCGCTGCGGCTCATGCGCCGGACCCTCTCCCGCTTCGTCGACGAGGGGATCACCGCCGAGCAGTTCGAGGCCTCCAAGACGAACGTCACCGGCGGTTTCGCCCTGCGTATCGACAGCAACAGCAAGCTGGTGGGCTACCTCGCCATGATCGGCTTCTACGGCCTGCCCCTCGACTACCTCGACACCTTCAGCCAGCGGATTGAGTCGCTGAGCCTCGACCAGGTGCGCGACGCCATGCGCCGCCGGCTCCATCCGGAGCGGATGGTGACGGTCATCGTGGGCGGCGGACAGTAGCGGCGGTGGTCCGTCGAGGTCGGCATTCCGGCCCGCACCGGCGCGCGGGCCGCGGAGAGGGGCGGGTACGCATCATCGGTGGTCGCTGGCGCGGTCGACGGCTGCACTTCTCCGCTCCCGAGGGGCTGCGCCCCACCCCCGACCGGGTACGTGAGACCCTCTTCAACTGGCTCCAGCCGTGGCTGCCGGGGGCGCGCTGCCTCGACCTCTTCGCCGGCAGTGGGGTTCTTGCCCTCGAGGCGCTCTCGCGAGGCGCCGAGCGGGTGGTTGCGGTGGAGCGGGAGGCCCGCCTCGCGGCAGAGCTGAGGGAGCGCGCCCGGCTGCTGGATGCGGAGGGGCTCCAGGTGGTGTGCATGGAAGCCGCCGCCTTCCTCGATGGCCCGGCGACGCCCTTCGACATCCTCTTCCTCGATCCCCCCTATGGCCACGGCTGGCTGCCGCGCCTCATGCCGCGCCTGGAAGAGGGGGGCTGGCTGGCGCCGCTGGCCCACCTCTATCTGGAGGCGGAGAGCCCCATCGATCCTCAGGGGCTCCCGGAGGGGTGGGAGCTGATTCGCAGCGGCCGCGCCGGCCAGGTGGCCTACCACCTGGTGCGGCGGGAGGAGAGGCGATTGTGAGTCTCCTCTGGATCGTACCGCTCCTGGTGCTGCTCGCGGCGGGTGCCTTTGTGGTCGCGGTCCACTGGGGATTCCGCGCCCCCCGCCATGTGGAGACCCAGACCCCCGACGACGTAGCCATTCCTCGCTGGGAGGAGGTGTGGATACCGACTCTCAAGGGGCGGCGGCTCTGTGGCTGGTGGATCCCCGGGCGGAGAGCCGACCGGGTGATCCTGCTCATGCACGGCTGGGGCGGCAACATGGAGAAGATGCTCCCGATCGCCCTGCCGCTCCACATGGCCGGTTACTCCCTGCTGCTGGTGGATGCCCGCAACCACGGCCGTAGCGACTCGGATGGGGTCTCCTCACTGCCGCTGTTCGCGACCGACGTGGAGTCGGCGATCGACTGGCTGCGAGGCCGTGAGGAGAGCCGCGAGGCGCGCATTGCTCTCCTCGGCCACTCCCTGGGAGGAGCCGCCGTGTTGCTGGCCGCCTCGGCGCGTGACGACATCTCCGCGGTGGTGAGCGTCGCCTCCTTCGCCCACCCGGAAGAGATGACCCGCCGCTACGTGAAGCGGGTACCCCTCCCCCACCTTCTCGAAGGGGCAGTACTGCGCTACGCCGAATGGGCGATCGGCGACCAGTTCGACCGCATCGCCCCGCTCACCGTCGTCTGCCGTATCCGCTGCCCCGTGCTGCTGGTCCACGGCGAGAGAGACGCCACGGTGCCGGTGGAAGACGCCTACCGCATCCACGACGCCTGCCCCGACCACCCCCCGCAGCTCCTGATCATCCCCGGAGCCGGCCATAACGCTACCCGCGAGCTGATTCCCCGCGTCTCTCAACTGCTCGACTTCCTCGACCGCGCAGGCATGGAAAACAAACCCTGACCCACGCCATTCCCAGCCCCCGGCCCCACCCCCCGATCAACTATCAAGGGAATTAAGGGAATTAACGGGAATCAAGGAATCAAAATCAAGGACACCCACATTTTTCTCCAGCCCTTTCCCGGAGCCTGCAGAGCCTTCAAGCTTCAACTTCAAAACTTCAAAACTTCAAAACTTCAAAACTTCAAAACTTCAAAACTTCAAGGACACCCACGCTCAGCCTTCAGAGCCTTCAGGGGAATCAAGAATCAAGGACACCCACGCTCTGACTTGA
>JALTLT010000459.1 GCA_027001815.1 Gammaproteobacteria bacterium
ACGCATCCCGCGCCATGGCCCGGGCCGGGACCGGCGCCAAGAACCGCGCCCTGGAGGCGATGGCCGACGCCATCGAGGCGGACGCCGAACGCCTGCAGGAGGAGAACCGCCGCGACCTGGCGGCCGGCCGGGCCCGGGGCCTCAGGGACGCCCTGCTCGACCGGCTCGAGCTGACCCCCGGACGGATCACGGCGATGGCCGAGGGGCTGCGCCAGATCGCCGCCCTGCCCGACCCGGTGGGCGAGATCGCCGACCTGCAGTCGCGCCCCAGCGGCATCCAGGTGGGCCGCATGCGGGTCCCCCTGGGGGTGATCGGCATCATCTACGAATCGCGTCCCAACGTCACCGCCGACGCCGCCGCCCTCTGCCTCAAGGCGGGCAACGCCACCATCCTGCGCGGGGGGTCCGAGGCGATCCACTCCAACCAGGCGATCGCCGCCTGCATCCACCAGGGGCTGGAGGCGGCGGAGCTGCCGCGGGAGGCGGTGCAGGTGGTGGCGACCACCGACCGGGAGGCCGTGGGCCGCCTCATCGCCATGCCGGAGTACGTGGACGTCATCGTGCCCCGCGGCGGCAAGGGGCTGATCGAGCGCATCAGCCGCGAGGCGCGGGTTCCCGTGATCAAGCACCTGGACGGCATCTGCCACGTCTACATCGACGACCAGGCGGACCTGGAGAAGGCGATCCAGGTGGCCTTCAACGCCAAGACCCAGCGCTACGGCACCTGCAACACCATGGAGACCCTGCTGGTGGCGGAGGGGATCGCCGAGGAGGTGCTGCCGGAACTGGGACGCATGTACCAGGAGAAGGGAGTAGAGCTGCGCGGCTGCGAGACCACCCGCCGGCTGGTACCCGGTACCGGGGAGGCGACCGAGGAGGACTGGGCGACCGAATACCTGGCACCGATCCTCTCCATCCGGGTGGTCAAGGACCTGGACGAGGCGATGGAGCACATCGAGCGCTACAGCTCGCGCCATACCGACGCCATCGTCACCGAGAACCACACCCGCGCCATGCGCTTCCTGCGTGAGGTGGACTCCAGTTCGGTGATGATCAACGCCTCCACCCGCTTCGCCGACGGCTTCGAGTACGGGCTGGGTGCCGAGATCGGCATCAGCACCGACAAGCTCCACGCGCGGGGGCCGGTGGGCCTGGAGGGGCTCACCACCCGCAAGTTCGTGGTGCTCGGCAATGGTCACATCCGCACCTGACAGGGGGTCGACGAGGCCCTTTCACCGGCCCGCTCCGCCAGGCAGGCCGTGTGACAGGATGTCGAAGAAGGAGCTCTTGCCGCCACTCGCCAAGGGAACGGGCGCCGGACGATGATCGGCATCTTCGGCGGCACCTTCGACCCGGTCCACTTCGGCCACCTGCGTCCCGCCCTGGAACTGGCGGAGGCGCTCCGTCTCGACGAGATGCGGCTGCTGCCGGCGGGCCGGCCACCCCACCGGGATCCACCGGTGGCGCCCCCCGAGGCGCGCCGCCACATGGTGGAGCTGGCCATCGAACCGGAACCGACCCTGCAGCTCGACGACCGGGAGCTGCGCCGCCCCGGGCCCTCCTGGATGGTGGACACCCTCACCGAACTGCGCGCCGAGGTGGGTGACCGCCCCCTCCTGCTGGTGGTGGGCAGCGATGCGGTCACCTCGCTCCACCACTGGCACCGTTGGCGGGAGCTGTTCCGGCTCGCCCACCTGGTGGTGGCGGGCCGACCCGGCTGGGAGCCCTCGCCGCAGGCTCCCGCGTGGGCGGAGCTGGAGGAGCGCCGGCTCGCCTCGGCGGAGGCACTGGCGGAACGGCCGGCCGGTGGTGTGCTGTTCCGGGCGGTGACCCCCCTGGAGATCTCCTCCACCGCCATCCGCCGGCTGCTGGCCGAGGGTGGCAATCCCCGTTATCTGCTGCCGGAGACGGTACTCCAGTGGATCCGCCGCCACCGCATCTACGACCGGCCCGGACAACCCGCCTCCGGCACCGCCGGACAGGAAGGAAGATGAAGACCGAACAGCTCAAGCACCTGGTGATCGACGCCCTCGAGGACCTCAAGGCGGTGGAGATCCACCCCATCGACGTCACCGACCGCAGCTCCATCACCGACCACATGATCATCGCCAGCGGCACCTCCACGCGACACGTCAAGTCGATCGCCGACAACGTGGTACTGAAGGCCAAGGAGGCGGGCTGCCCGCCCCTCGGCGTGGAGGGGGAGAACAGCGCCGAATGGATCCTGGTGGATCTGGGTGACGTGGTGGTCCACGTGATGCTGCCGGAGGTGCGTGACTTCTACCAACTGGAGAAACTCTGGACGGTGGACGACACACCCGCCGGAGGGTGA
>JALTLT010000460.1 GCA_027001815.1 Gammaproteobacteria bacterium
ACGAAATCCTCACCCTGCAGACCGTGGGGGGAGACACCGCCTATTCCACACAGGCCGACATCCGGGCCTATCACGACGACGGATCGATACGCCATGCGGTTCTCACCGCTCTCGTACCCGTCACGGCGGGACAGAACACCACCCTGGAGATCGCAGCCGGTAGCGGCACCCCCCCCACCGATTCGGTGGCACTGTCGGAGTTGCTCGACAGCGGCTTCTCCACCACCCTCTCGGTGGTCATCGATGGCGTCACCTGGACGGCCGATGCGGCCACCGAGCTGGCGGGCCAACCCGAGGAGCGGTGGCTCTCCGGACCTCTCATGACCGAATGGCTGGTCGACTCCCCCCTGCGCGACGCGGCCGGCAATGCCCATCCTCATCTTCAGGCCCGCTTTGCAGTGCGCGCCTATCGCCCCACCCGGTTCATTCGTGTCTCGGTGGTTCTGGAAAATAACTGGGCATACGAGCCCAACCCGTCGAACATCACCTACGATCTGGATGTCTCGGTCTGCGGTCGAAGCGCCTACAGTCGCACCGCCATGGTGCACTACCATCATGCCCGCTGGCGCAAGGTCTTCTGGTGCAGCACTGAGCCTGGCGTGGAAATCAAGCACAATGTGGCCTATCTGCTCGACAGCGGCGCGATCGCCAACTACGACCGCACGCTGGTCATCCCCGAGACCACCCTGGTGGAGATGGAGAACAACTGGGCCAACATCGACACGGAACCCATGTCCATCGGCCTGGCCCAGGCCTACATGCGGGGCGCGGGCGGTCGCCCCGACATTGGCCCCACACCCCGCTGGCTGGTCCGATGGCTGCTCAGCCAGGACAAGAGGGCGAGGATTCCCGCTTTCGGAACCGCGGATCTGGCCGGTTCATGGCCCATCCACTACCGTGACAAGAACACCGACCTGCCGGTTTCCCTGGCCGACTATCCGAGAATGACCCTGCTGGGACGACGCGGAGACACATTCAATCCGGATACCGGTGAATACGAGGCGTTCCCCGACTGTGGTGGGGACTGCACCACCCCTTACACGGCGGACGACGCCCACCAGCCCGATTTCGTCTATCTGCCCTACATCGTGACCGGAGACCACTACTATCTGGAAGAATTGCTGTTCTGGGCCAACTTCAACATGTTCCAATCGACTCCAGCCTACCGCGGATACGAGCAAGGGCTCTTCAAGTGGGCACAGACACGAGGACAGGCATGGTCGATGAGGACGCTGGGAGAGGCTGCCTACATCGTGCCCGACAACCACCCCATGCGGGCCTACTTCCTCAGCCGGCTCGATTTCAACCTGGACTGGTACATCAACGAGTACGTGGCCCCCACCGCCCCTGGCCATAACCCCTTGGGCGTCATCACCAACGGCTACGCATTGAGTTACAACTCCGGGCGCGGCATCGCTCCGTGGCAGGACGACTTCTTTACCTGGGCCATCGGCCACCTGCAACAGCTCGGTTTTTCCAAGGCCGGCAACCTGATGGTCTGGAAGAGCGGCTTCCCCATCGGCCGGATGATCGACCCCGGATTCTGCTGGATCTTCGGATCGGAGTACTCTCTCAACATCCGTGATGCCGACGGTGCTCCCTTCTACACCGACTTCGCCTCCGTCTATGCCGGCAGCGTCGATCCCATCTACCTCTCCATGGAGTGCGGCAGCCAGGAGATGGCGGATTCCCTGGGGCTACAGCTCAACGAAATGGTGGGCTACTCCTCCTCCACCATCGGCTACCCCGCCAACATGCAGCCCGCACTGGCTGTCTCGGTCGATTCGGGAGTGACCGGCGCGCTGGATGCGTGGTTACAGTTCGAATCGCGCAGCGTCAAGCCCGACTACAACCCCGATCCCACCTGGGCGATCGTGCCCCGCACGCTCCCGTAAAAGGTGATCCGGATATCCTCCCGGCCCGCAAGGCCGGGAGGAGGTTCCCCGGAGGCTCCCGGAAGTCCGCTATTGACCAATCTCACACTCTGCGGCACGCTTCCCGCAACTACCCACCGCTTGGGCGGCCCCGCCTTCCCATCATCAACCTCTCCCGGACACGGGCCCGGGCATTCGGCTGAATTGCGAGGCACAACATGGCAGAAATCCCGTTCTGGATCTCCCACCTGGCAGCCCGTCTTCGCTGGAACGGCGGCCGGCGGGGGGCGTTGTGTATCCTCATCTACCATCAGGTACTCGACGCTCCCAGCGATGTCTGGCCAGGCGACCCCGATCGCGACCAGTTCCGCCGGGTGATGAGACTCCTCGCACGGCACTGCAACGTCCTTCCGCTCCCGGAAGCCATCGACCGGCTGCAGGCCGGCACACTACCGCCCAGGGCGGTCTGTATCACCTTCGACGACGGCTACCGCAACAACCACGACGTGGCCTGGCCGATCATGAAGGCACTGGGGTTGCCCGCGACCATCTTCGTCAGTACCGGATTCCTCGACAGCGGCTGCATGTGGAACGATCAGGTCATCCTTGCCGTCCACCGCTGCCCGGCTTCCAAACTTGACCTCTCCGATCTGGGGCTGGGCAATCACCAACTGGGAGGCACGGCAGAACGACGGCGCGTCATAGACACCCTCCTGCGCAGAATCAAGTACATGCCGCTGCGGCTACGCAACGAGGTGTTGCCGGTGATCAACGAACGTTGTGCCTCCGTCCCGCCGGCCGATCTGATGATGACCTCCGATCAGGTGAGATCGCTGGCGAATGAAGGCGTGGAGATCGGGGGGCACACCGTCAATCACCCCATCCTCCATTGCGAGGACACCGAGACGGTCGAATGGGAGATCCGCACCGGTAAGCGGCGTCTCGAGGAGATCGTAGGGCACCCCATCGACAGTTTTGCCTACCCCAACGGCGCTCCCGGCGTCGACTTCACCCGCAGGGACGTGGAGATCGTCCGGAACTGTGGATTCAGGCGGGCGGTGACCACCCGCCAGGGCTGCGCACACACAGGAGCCGCCGCCCACCTGCTCCCCCGTTTCCACCCCTGGGACCGGTCCATGAACAAGTTCTTTGCCAGATTGGCAATTTCCACACTGCAGAACGGGACGGTTTCGTGCGATGCTGGCTAGCAGGCCGTTGAAATACACCGTTTTTCGGCAGCCTGTACCGCGGCGCATTGATGTGCCGCCGTTTTCAATGGCGACAACTCATTGAAAACGCGAGAAAACCGGAAATCACATTTTCGGCTTCCGGCGTTGAAAAAGGCCAGGACGGCCTCTTTCAACATCCTGCCAAATCGGACCGGGAAAGGCGCACATCGCGAAAACCAGCTCACTTCAGTCATGAACCAGGCATCGACGAAAGGTAACACACCGTCCGCTCCAGGTGATTCCGGCACTGGGCATCTCGTGTTGTGGATGACGGTCACGGCGATCCAGCTGACCCTGGTGAGCTGGACCTTCCCCCTCAGCGATCTGTTCTCCGAAAGGCCGCTGCTGTACATCGACCATCCGATCCACCTGCACCGGATCATGCTGGCTGCCGAACTCGGCAGGGATGGCCTGACGACTGGTTACGATCCCTTCTTCGGTGCCGGATCACCTGCGGGAATGGCCTGGAACCCCGCCGCCAAGCTCCCGGCCATGCTTGCGATCATCGGCGCCGACCCGGTTGTCGCCTGGAAACTCTACACCTTTCTGGCCGCCGTGCTGGCTCCCGGGCTGCTGGTTGCTGCCGGGGCGCTCCTGCGGCTGCCACTGCACCTCACCCGATGGGCGGCGCTGCTCGGTACCCTGCTGTGGTGGGCCTCCATGTTCCGCTGGTTCCATACCGCCGGCATGGTTTCCTTCGTCCTCGCTTCCTATGTCGCGGTCACCTACCTGGCCGGCCTGTCCCGTTTCGCGGAGAAGGAAGGGCGGGCCTTCCGCCAGACCCTGATGCTGGGCGCCTCCGGCGGCATTGCCGCCCTGATCCACCCACTGTTCCCCTTCATCGTCCTGCCGGGAGGGCTCAGTCTGATGTGGATCAACCGTAAGCGCTTCACCATCACTTCACTGACCCTGCTCTGCCTGGCGGTTCCGGCACTGGTGGTAGGCATCAACTGGTTCTGGCTCCGGCCCACTTTCTTCGACCCCCCCTACATCGGAACATCCTATGGCATCCACCAGGCGAGGGTCGATGCGAGTATGCTCTGGGTGGAGGCAACAGGGCTGTGGAAAGGGAACTATCACGGTTCCCGGGTCTACCCCCTGATTCTGGGTGCGCTGCTGGTGGCGGGGTGGGCCCGATGGCGGGGAGAGCGCCTCCCCCCCCTGCTCACGGCCTTCACAGTTGGCGGCGTGGCACTGATCGTATATGCCGCCTTTGGCGCCGCCATCCCCGCAGCTGCGGCCCTGACCCAACCCAACCGTTTCGCCGTGTCCGGCTATCTCCTTTTGGCCTTTCCAGCCGCACACGGTCTCTCTCTCGGGAACCGGCACCGACGACATCTGATGCCCCGATGGCCTGCGCGCATCGTCACGCTGTTGCTTCTGGCACTGGTTGCGATCAACCTCAACGAGGTGCGCCGGGAGATCTCCAGCCGCCCCATCGGCCACTACGGAAAGCCCCCCCCGGAGGTGGAGGAGATGGGAGCAAAATCCCGCTTCATCCTCGACTGGCTGGCGACCCGTACCACGCCGCAGGCGCGCGTCCTGTTCGAGACTTCGCACGCACGCATCCATGACGGCGGCCACATGGCCGGCCTGCTGGCCTTTCGCAGCGGAAGGGAGTTCATCGGAGGGCCTTATGTCTTCCAGTACTACGCCGGCTTCTGGGATCATACGCTGTTCGGTCGCGACATCCGGGAGCACACTTCCGAGTCCCTGCTCGACCACTTTCGGCGCTACAACATCGGCTGGATCGTAGCCCACCACCCGATCACTATCGAGCGCCTCGACACCCTGCCCGGCGTCCGGAAGGTGGCCGAGTTCGAGGGGCTTGTCTTCTACCAAACGGATACCAACGTCGGCTATTTCCTGCAAGGTTCGGGGCGGGTACGGGAGCGGTCGATCAACCGGCTGGCGCTTGACGAACTTCGTGGATCGAGTATCTTGATCAGCTACCATTACATGCAGGGTCTGCGCTGCACCCCCTCTTGCGTCGTCCGGGCGGTGCGCGTCGGGGACGATCCGACGCCCTTCATCCAACTGGTGGATCCACCGGAGAGCGTCGTCCTCTCCTGGCGGGGCGAATAGGCCCCGGTCACCAAGGGGAGCACCCTCCGGAATTCATCCATGACCCGCAACATGCTTATTGCCTCCCGGGGCACCTTCGCCAAGAACCTGCTCTCCAACTGGGCGTCCCTGCTCTGCGACGTCGCCGTGGCCTTCTTCCTTACCCCTTTTATCGTCCAGACCCTCGGCTTGGCCCTCTACGGCGTGTGGAGCCTGATGAATTCCCTGGTGGGGAGCATGGGCATCGCCGACTTCGGTATCCGCGGCAGTACCCAGCGGTTCATCAACCAGGCGCTGGCACGGCGTGATCAGCGGGAACTCAACGAGGTGGTCAATACCTCTACCAGTTTCCTCGTCCTGGTCTCGGTGCTGCTTCTCGTGATTGCCTGGATCCTCGGACTCTTCTTCTTCGATCTCTTCCCCCGTTCCCCCCGGGAACTCAAAGGCATCATCCCCGTGGTGCTGCTGCTGCTCTCTCTCAACCTGGCGGTCACTTTCGTCACCTCGGTGTACACCAATGTGATCATGGCGCTCGAGCGTTTCGAGATCGTAAATGGCATCCGAATCTCGTCTCTGGCCATCCGCGCCGGCGGGGTCATCTGGGCACTCGACGCCGGCCACGGCTTTCTCGGCCTGGTGGCCGCCTCCCTGGCCGCAAGTATCTACTCCCTGATCACCACGCTGGTCGTCGCGTTCCGCCTCCATCCGCCCCTCCGGATGGGACGCCGTTACTTGAGCTACCGTCGTTTTTCTACCATCTGGCGCTACGGCATCGCCGTCTTCATGGTACGAGCGGCCGAGAGTTCCATTTTTCAGGCAGACCAGATCATCATCATGATCTTCCTCGGTCCTCGCGAAGTAGGCATCTACAGCATCGTCCTGATGCTCATCCAGTATGTGCACCAGCTCCTCCACCAGATCACCGTGAGCTGGGTCCCTTCTGTCATGAAGGCCGCGGGAGTGGGCGATCTGGAGGGATTGCGAACGGTGTTCCTCTCCCATGCGCGACTCGCGTTGCTCCTCGGCACCCTGTGCTACGGCGGTCTCGCCGTCTATGGCGACGCCTTCATCACCCTGTGGATGGATTCTCACCTCCCGGAGACCGCCCTGCTGGCCGCATTACTGGCTGGCGCCGAACTCTTCGGCCTGATGGCATCCACATCACGCCCGACCCTGTTCGGGCTCGAGATGGTGCGAACCAATGTCACCTTCACCTTCTCCTATGCGGCCCTCAATATTCTCCTCTCTATCTCTCTGGTGGGCGTACTGGACCTTGGCCTCCTTGGCGTGGCGCTCGGTACCCTGCTCTCCTCCGCTGTCATGCGGGGGTTGGTACACCCCTTCCTCGCGGCACGCGCCATCGGCATCGAACCGGTCCATTACTACCTCTCCATGGGCGGACGGCTGATCACCGCCGCCCTGCTCTCCGGCTTCCTGTTCACCTGGGTACGGGACCGGCTGATCCCCCCGTTGGAATGGTCCGGCCTGAGCGCCAGCGTGGCCCTTGCGGTCTGCCTGTTTGTGACCACGATACCGGTGATCTTCTACACGCCGGGTGAAATGCTGGCCGCATTTCGATCGATCTGGCATCGGCCCACATGAGAGACAAAGGTGGAACGGGAACCACCACCGCCCTCGTGAGCCCAAGCACGGGGGTTGGATACCATTCTCCGCGGAAAGGCGTTGTATACTGGAAACGGGCGGCCAGCCGGAGACGACCACGGCCTTCCGGGGATCCGCCGGCAGGCGGGCGGCCGGATGTTTGTGACGCAGGAGGGTAGCCTCCCGACGGATACCATTCCTCTCGGTTATCCGAACAGGAAACAAGGAGCTGAACCCGATGAACGGCGTACTTCCGATACTTCTCGCCACCCTGATCGTGACCGGCATACCCCACGCCCAGGCGGCCCGCAACGGGGACAAGAACATCGGCTGGCCGGGAAAGACGCTCGAGGGCGAACCCTGCCAAGGCAAGGAGCAGGGGTTCGGCCCGTTCGACTACAACGATCCCACCTACACGGTTCCGGGGCTCTATACCAAGCACGGATCCTCGTCCGAATCCCCCCTGCGGTTCGTCGAGAAAGCTCACTTCACCCCTCCCGTCGAACGGCTGCAAAAGGGGCGAACCGCGCCTCTTCCCTTCGATATCGACTATACGCTGCGCGCCTTCCCCAACCACCTTCCCGCCCTCTGGTCGATGATCCGCTTCCAGCTCCGCTACCTGGACAAGAAGAGGAAATACGGCCAGCGCACCCCGATCGACCAGTTCCCGCCGCCGGAATGTTACCTGCAGAGAGCCGAGGTATTTGCCCCGGAAGACAACATGGTCAAGCTGCTGCACGCCATCTACCTTCACAAGCGCGGGCTCCTGGACAAGGCACTGAAATACTACACCAGGATCGAGAAGGCACTCGCCAACAACCCCGAGCTGCACTACAACATGGGACTGCTCTATTACCGGAAGGGGGATATCGCGAAGGCCCGTGAACATGCGAAGCGCGCCTACGAGTTGGGCTACCAACTCCCGGGCCTGCGCAACCTCCTGCGCGCCCACGACCGCGCGGCGACAGGTGGCGACAAGGGGCCGGCGGGGGGTGGGTCACAGGCGCCATCCCGCTGAACACCTCACCGCGCCCCTCGAAGCACCTGAGGAATCTCTGATTTATTCAGAGATTCCTGCGGCACAGGGATGTGCCGCCAAAATCAATCACCGCAGGTGATTGATTTTGCAAGGGAGCCGAAAACCGCGTTTTTCGGCTCCCGTACTCTGGCAATTCAGGGATGAATTGTTCAGAGTTTCCCTGATATAACGAACCGTTCACAGAATCGGCGCCACCGATCGCTGTATGATCAGAGCCGGCCTCCGAACAGGAAGCTCCGGAAGCAAAACCGCCGCCTTCAAGAAAGGCCAGTGCGCTGTCGATGCAGGGAAGGTGGAACCAGTCTCCCGAAGAGACAAGAGAACCATGAACAAGACGGGACATGAAGACGGGCACTGCCCCCATTCGGTGGCACACACGGACTCGGTCCCGGGAATCCTCATCCTTGTCCTCTGCAGCCTCACGGCGGGCGGCACCATGGCCGGCACAATCGACACCCTCCCGGCGCATCACTGGCTCGAACTGCCAAACACCAATCTCTCCCAGGTCTATCCAGACCCCTGGCCCGGAGGAACTACCGGCCCCCAGTCGGTGATGAAGACCTGGTGTGGAGGGGCATTCGATACCAAGCGTGACCGTCTCATCATATGGTGTGGTGGCCACAACGACTACTGGGGGAACGAAATCTACGTATTCGACGTCAACCAGGCCACCTGGATTCGTCTCACGGAGCCCAGCAGTCCGACCACCCAGGACTATCCCCATAACCCGGACGGCCGACCCATTGCGCGCCATACCTACGATTTGCTGGAATACCTGCCCACGGTCGATGCTTTCGTCTCTTTCGGAGGGGGATCACCCGGCGGGGTGCCCAATCCCAGCATCGACTGGTTCGAGTTCTCCAGGAACGAATGGACCCAGAAGCAGGATCACCCCGAATTCGGTGGTGTAATCGGCCGGGTCTCCGCCTGGGATCCGGTGACGGGCCATGCCTGGGTCCATGGTACCTACAGCCCTTCGAAACTTGCCGAATATGACCCCTTGAACGACACCTGGGTGGTGCACGGTTCCAGCCGCTATCTCGAGATCGACGGCAACGCCGCTATCGATCCGGAGCGCCGACTGATGGTGCTGGTCGGTGGTTACAATCCTGACGTCCGACAGCTCTACGTCTGGGATCTCAACAACCCGGACGCACCCGCGACTTCGCCCGCGACCACCGGTGACAACACACTGGAGTATGCAAGGGCCGTCGGATTCGACTACGATCCGGTCATCAAGAAATTTGTCGGATGGAATGGTGGTGGCCAGGTGTATACACTCGACCCCGATACCTGGTCCTGGGAACGTATCGACCCCGCGCCGGACAATACGGTCCTTCCCACCGCGCCGGAACCCAATGGTACTTACAGCCGCTTCCGCTACATGCCGTCGAAGAACGCCTACATCCTGGCCAATCGGACAACCGACAATGTTTTCATTTATAGCCTGACCGCCTCCGCCA
>JALTLT010000461.1 GCA_027001815.1 Gammaproteobacteria bacterium
GCTGCGGCTCGGAGCGGCTGTTCAGCGAGGTGGGGCTCGCCACCCTGGCCATGCTCTACCATCAGGGGGTGCAGACGGTCATTCCGCCCGGCTACCTCTGCTGTGGCTACCCGCAGACCGCCGCCGGCGACCTGCAGAGGGGGAGGCGGATCTCCACCGACAACCGGGTTCTCTTCCACAGGGTGGCCAACACCCTCAACTACCTGGATCTGCGCACCGTGCTGGTCTCCTGCGGCACCTGCATGGATCAGCTTCTGCAGTACCGGTTCGAGCAGATCTTTCCCGGATGCCGCCTGCTGGACATTCACGAATATCTCATGGAGCGTGACGTCTCCCTGCCGAAGGTGGAGGGGCGCCGCTACCTCTACCACGACCCCTGCCACACCCCCATGAAACAGCACGACCCTCTGGAAGTGGCCTCCCGTCTCATGGGCAGCGAGGTAAAGCTCTCCGATCGCTGCTGCGGAGAGGCGGGCACCTTCGCCGTCGCCCGCCCCGACATCGCCAGCCAGGTGCGCTTCCGCAAGCGGGAGGAGCTGCTGGGTGGCATGGAGGCGATCCGCCGGGAGGCGGGTGACGGCGTGGAGGTGGGGCTGCTCACCAGTTGCCCCGCCTGCCAGCAGGGGCTGGCCCGCTACCGGGACGACACCTCCCTCGAACCGGAGTACATCGTGGTCGCCCTGGCGCGGGCGCTGCTCGGCGAGGGGTGGAAGGAGCGTTTCCTGCAGCAGGTCCGCGGGGGGGGGGTGGAGCGGGTGCTGCTATAGCCGTTGAAAAACGCAGTTTTTCGACAGCCTGTGTGCGATGCAGGGAGGCATCGCCATGTTCTAATGATGGTATGTCATTGAACATCCTGATATGGGTATCGCCCGAAGCGCCTTGGGGAGCTCGATAACGAAGTGGGTGGTGCCTTGGGTCGATTCGGCGTGGATCGTGCCCCCGTGCGCCTCGACGATGGACTTGACGATGGCGAGTCCCAGGCCGGTCCCTTCTCCCTGTCTCGCGCGGTCCACCCGGTAGAAGCGTTCGAAGAGGTGTGTGAGGTGTTCCGGTGGGATCTCCATGCCCTGGTTTGCCACCTCGATACGCACTTTGCCGCCGTGCTCATCGATGGCCACCTCCACGATGCCGTTTTCACGGGAGTGGCGGATGGCGTTGGATAGCAGGTTGCTCACTGCCCGTCGCAGCATGGTCCGGTGGCCGGTAAGGCGAGCCGTTCCACGGCGCCCGAGGGTGACACCCTTTTCCTCCGACCACGGCTCATAGTAGTCGAACAGCGCATCCACCTCTTCGGCCAGGTCCACCTCTTCCAGTTCCGACGGCCTCAGTCCGTTGTCTGCCTTGGCCAGGAACAGCATGTCGTTGATCATCCTCGCAAGGTTTTCGAACTCCTCCATGTTGGAATAGAGGATTTCCCGGTACTCTTCCGGCGACCGCTCCTGCGACAGCGCCACCTGGGTCTGGGTCATCATGCTGGTGATGGGAGTACGCAGATCGTGTGCCATGTCGGCGGAGAAATCGGAGAGCCGGCGGAATGCCTCCTCCACCCGCTCGAGCATTTCGTTGAAAGAGTTTGCCAGGTCCCCCAGTTCGTTGGGGAGGGTCTGCGGATCGAGGCGGAGATCGAGGTCGCTGCCGCTGATGCGCTTCATCTGGGCGATGATCTGATGCAGCGGCGCGTGTCCTTCCCGAACCGCGAACCACCCAAGTACTGCGCCGATGCCAGTACCGGTGAGGATCATCCACCACAGAGTGACTCGGAAGTGGGCGAGGAAATGGTCGTGGTAGCCCACCGGCACGGTGGCAATGGTGGTGTAGGTTTGGCCATTGCCGGAATCGGCGAGGGTGGCTACCAGCACCCGGTAGCGCTCGTCACCATCCGACCAGATCGCGGGGCCGGGTGATGGCGGCTCGACCAGCGAGTCGATGAGCTTCGAGAAATCGGGATGGTTGCTCGAATAGAGCACGCGGCCCGTGTCGTCCCGCACATGGAGCCATGCCCCATGGTGTCCCACGAGAAGATCGTCGAAGCGGGGTGCAAGAACACTCACCGCACCTTGCTTGCGAAGCGCGCCCTCCACTGCCTCGATGATACTGCTCAACTCGGCCTCGTCCTCCTGGGCGAAGTGGAGGCTGATGGAGCGCTCGACCATCCAGCCGAACCCGGTGAAGATGGTCGCCAGCACCAGGCCAAACAGCAGGGTCAGGCGAACCCTCAGGGAAAGGGGGCTGGTCATGTCAGGGTGCCGACCCTTCGGGAGCGTCGAGCATGTAGCCCATGCCGCGCACCGTGTGGATGAGTCGGGGTTCGAAGCCTTCATCCACCTTCACCCGCAGTCGCCGGATGGCGACGTCGATGACGTTGGTATCGCTGTCAAAGTTCATGTCCCAGACCTGGGAGGCGATCAGTGAACGCGGCAGTACCTCACCCTTGCGCCGCATCAGCAGTTCCAGGAGTGCGAACTCCTTGGCGGTGAGCTTGATCGGCTTTCCGGCGCGGGTTGCGCGGCGCTTGAGAAGGTCGAGTTCGAGGTCCGCCACCCGCAGTCGGCTGTCGAGGGAGGGTCCGCCCCCGCGCCGGAGGAGAGTGCGAACGCGGGCGAGCAGCTCGGCGAAGGCGAACGGCTTGACGAGGTAGTCGTCGGCGCCGTGTTCGAGGCCGGTGACGCGGTCTTCCACCGTATCCCGCGCGGTGAGAAAGAGTACCGGTACGCGGTTGCCTGCCTCCCGCAGAGAGGAGAGGATCTTCAGGCCGTTGATGTCGGGAAGCATGATGTCGAGAATTACCAGGTCGTAGTCGCCGGTCATGGCGAGATGGTGGCCGTCCAGGCCGTTGCGTGCCAGATCCACCACGAAGCCTGCCTCGGTGAGACCCTGCCTGAGATAGTCCCCGATCTTCTGTTCGTCTTCCACGATCAGCAGTTTCATGCATCGCTCTCCTCGTCGGGAGGTGGTGTGCCGTACCTCCTCACGTTTTGACGACGGCGGCTGTCGGCGTTTCCCCCCCTGTCGCGCATGAATGATCGGGGGGGGTTCATGACGCGATTGTAATCTCCGGGTCATGGGTGAGAAAGGTGTCGGTTGCTATCTTCGAGACCATACCGAACCCGGAGCGGGTCCCGGATCGAGATACGCAGGAGGATACCCATCATGAAGAGATCGTATGCCCATGGCATTCAGCCGCCGGATCTGTCGCGCCGCCGTTTCCTCGGCGGCGTGCTGGCCGGGGGGGCCGCACTGACGCTGCCCCCGCTCTCGTCGCCGGCTCTGGCGGCGCGGGCCGCGGATACCCGGACCGGCATGGCGCCGGTGCTGAGCGGTACCGAGTTCCATCTTACCGTGGATCAGACCTGGGTCGATTTCACCGGCACGCCGCGCCCGGCAACGACCATCAACGGCTCCATTCCGGCGCCTGTCTTGCGCTGGCGGGAGGGGGAAACGGTCACCATCCGGATCACCAATCGGCTGCCGGTCTCCACCTCCATTCACTGGCACGGCATTATCCTGCCCTACCGGATGGACGGTGTGCCCGGGGTCAGCTTCCCCGGCATTGCACCCGGTGAGACCTTCGTCTACCGCTTCAAGGTGGGGCAGGCCGGTACCTACTGGTATCACTCGCACACCGCCTTCCAGGAGCAGACCGGCATGTATGGTGCGATCATCGTCGAGCCGCGCGGGGGTGAGCGCATCCGTGCCGACCGGGACTACGTGGTGCAGCTCTCCGACTGGACCGACGAGGATCCGCTGGATGTGTTCGCCAAGCTCAAGAAGCAGAGTGACTATTACAACTTCAATCAGGTGACGGTGGGAGACTTCTTCCGGGACGTCTCCACCCTCGGCCTTTCGGGTGCCCTGCGCAAGCGCGCCATGTGGAACCGCATGCGCATGAACCCCACCGACCTGGCCGACATCTCCGCCTACACCTACACCTACCTCATGAACGGCACGACCCCACGTGGCAACTGGACTGCGCTCTTCCGGACGGGCGACCGGGTCCGGCTGCGGTTTATCGGAAGCGCGACCCAGAGCTTCTTCGACGTACGGATTCCTGGCCTGAAGATGACGGTCGTGCATGTGGATGGACAGGATATCGAACCGGTCACCGTCGACGAGTTCCGCATCGGCCCCGGGGAGACCTATGACGTGATCGTCGAGCCCGAAGGAGATACCGCCTATACCATTTTTGCCCAGTCCATGGATCGCACCGGGTATGCGCGCGGGACACTCGCCCCAAGGGCGGACATGGAGGCGCCGGTACCCCCACTCGACGAGTCCCAGTGGCTGACCATGCGGGACATGATGGGCGCCATGGCGGGCGGGGAGGGCGCGTCGATGAAGGGGATGGCCGGTGCCGGTGGGATGGATCACATGGCGATGGGTTACGGATCCGGGGCGATGAGCCCGGTACATGCGCGACACGCGAAGACCGAATACGGACCCAGCGTCGACATGCGCGTCGACATGCCGAGGACCAATCTCGACGACCCCGGCATCGGGCTGCGTGACAACGGCCGTCGGGTGCTCACCTACGCCGACATCCGCACACCTACAGGCCCCCTCGACGCGCGCGAACCGGAGAGAGAGATCGAACTCCATCTCACCGGCAACATGGAACGTTACACCTGGTCCCTCGATGGCTTGGAGTTCGGCAAGTCCACACCGATCCACTTCCGGCACGGCGAGCGGCTGCGGGTCATTCTGCACAACGACACCATGATGACCCATCCGATGCATCTGCACGGGATGTGGAGCGAGCTCGAGGATCCCGAGGGGCGCTTTCTCGCGCGCAGGCACACCATCAGTGTGCAGCCGGCCCAGCGCATCTCCTTCCGGGTGACGGCGGATGCCCTCGGGCGCTGGGCCTGGCACTGCCATCTCCTCTATCACATGGATGCCGGCATGTTTCGTGAAGTGGTCGTGGCCTGAGCCACCGCAGCAGAGAGACGGAGAAGAAGACCATGAAAATCACATGCTTCAAGGTGCTTTCGGGAGGGCTCCTGATTTTCGGAAGTACCGTGGCCTGGGCCGCCCCGGCAACGGATGGGGCCCCATCACCCATGATGAACGATTCCATACCCATGGCCGAATCCGCGGGGTCCATGAAGATGGGGCGAATGCAGGGTGGCTTGCCGCCTCCGGACGCGCGAGACCCTCACGCCTACTCCGACGGATACGACTTCGGAGATGCCGGGCGTCCCCACTTTGCCGATGAGCAGCGTTTCGGCTCCCTGCTTGCCAATCGGATGGAGGTCTATGAGCAGGATGGTGCTACCACTGCCGTCTATGACCTCCAGCTCTGGTACGGCTACGACTATGACCGTCTCGTGGTCAAGGCGGAGGGAGATATCACCGACGGCAAGATCGAGGAGGCCAGTACCGAGCTGCTCTGGTCTCACGCAGTGGCCTCCTTCTGGGACATGCAGCTTGGTGTGCGCCATGACAGCGGCGAGCTGCCCGATCAGGGCTGGCTGGCGCTCGGGATCCAGGGGTTGGCGCCCTACTGGTTCGAGGTCGATACAACTGCCTATTTCGGCGAGGAGAGTCGCACGGCCATCAACGTCGAACTTGAGTATGAACTGCTTTTCACCCAGAAGCTCATCCTGCAGCCCCGTATCGAGATGAACTGGTACGGAAAGGAAGATCTCGAGCGGGGGATCGGAGAGGGGTTCTCCGATGCAAGCGCCGGCCTGCGGCTCCGCTACGAGTTTCGTCGGGAATTTGCCCCATATATCGGAATCGAACGATTCCGGCGCTATGGGAACACCCGGGAGTTGGTGAAGGAATCAGGAGCTGATCCGGACGATACGCGGGTAGTGGCGGGAATTCGATTCTGGTTCTGAGAGATTCCGTTTTCTGAACGTTTCAACTGTTGTTTGTCTTGAGGAGGATATTACGTGACGAAGATTGCTGGCCTCGCCCTTGCCTTGTCGCTTCCGGCCTTTGTTTTTGCCGGTGGCAATCATGTTGGTGGTCACTCTATGAATGGCCATTCCGGGCACGGAATGGATTCAGTGAAGCATCGGGAGATGATGCGGATTGGAACGAGGGGTGATGCGTCCGAGACAGATCGGATCGTCGAGGTGACAATGGATGACACCATGCGATTCCTGCCGGAAACTCTCTCGTTCAGAGAGGGTGAAACCGTGCAGTTCCGCGTCAGGAACAATGGCTCCATTCGCCATGAGATGGTTCTGGGCAATCCTTCAATGATTGCGGAGCATGCACGGGGGATGCGCCAGGGCATGGGGATGGATCATGACGATCCCAACATGCTCAGTTTACCGCCGGGTGAGGAGGGCACCCTGATCTGGAAGTTTACCAGGGCCGGCAAGTTCACGTTTGCCTGCCTGGTGCCGGGGCATTTCGAGGCTGGGATGAAAGGTGACATCACTGTGGAATAGTAAGGATTCCCCCGTTTCCGTGTAAAGCAAACCCAAACGTTGCATAACAGGCTGTTGAAAAACTCCTTTTTCTGCAGCCTGTGCCGCGGTGGAGGGATGCACCGCCGTTTTCAATGACGAAAGATCATTGAAAACGTGAGGAAGCCGGAAATCGCATTTTCGGCTTCCGGCGTTGAAAAAGGCCAGGACGGCCTTTTTCAACATCCTGATAAATTTTCGGTACAGAACCGCTTTGCGCCTTCCTTGGCGTAGACGCGCCGCCACGAATATCAACGCCGAAACAGCCAGAAGATGATGCTCAGCAGGATGCTGACCAGGATCGAGGTGGTGATGGGGAAATAGAAGCGGAAGTTGTCGCGTTCGATGACGATGTCACCGGGCAGGCGGCCGAGGCCCAGTTTGGTGAGCCAGGGCCAGAGCAGCCCGATCAGCAGGAGCACGATGCCGAGGATGAGTAGGGTCTTTTGCATGGGGCCTCCGCGTCGTGTTCTGTTCTGTAACGCGTCACGCCGCGGAGCGGCGTGGCGCCCTATCCGGGGACGCCCTGCGTCCCCACGACAGCCAGGGATGCTCCCGCACCCCCCGGGGCGGTTACCGGGTGATGGTCTTCACCCCCTCCTCGGTGCCCAGCAGCAGCACATCGGCGGGACGCAGGGCGAACAGGCCGTTGGTGACCACGCCGGCGATGTTGTTGAGCCGGGCCTCCAGCTCCGGCGGGTTGACGATGGTCAGCCCGTGCACGTCGAGGATCACGTTGCCGTTGTCGGTGACGAAGCCCTCCCGCCACACCGGGTTGCCACCCAGCTTCACCAGCTCGCGGGCCACGTAGCTGCGCGCCATGGGGATCACCTCCACCGGCAGGGGGAAGTTGCCCAGCACGTCCACCACCTTCGACTGGTCGGCGATGCAGACGAACCTCTTCGAGGCGGCGGCGACGATCTTCTCGCGGGTGAGCGCTCCGCCACCACCCTTGGTCAGATGCAGGTGGGGATCCGCCTCGTCGGCGCCGTCGATGTAGACGGAGATCTCGTCCACCTGGTTGAGGTCCAGGACCGGGATGCCGTGGCCGCGCAGCCGCTCGGCCGAGGCCTCCGAGCTGGCCACAGTGCCGTTGATCCGGCCCTTGATATCGGCCAGGAAGTCGATGAAGTGGTTGGCGGTGGAGCCGGTGCCGATGCCGATGATGGTGTCGGGCACCACGTACTCGATGGCCGCCTTGGCCACCAGCTTCTTCAGGTCGTCCTGGTTCATGCCTCGTCTCCTCGGGAGTTCGATGATCGGGTTGGGGTGCCGGGGAGTCCGGCACCGTGGAAAACTGCCTGTCGAAGCTCGACACGGTGAAGATTGCACCGCCTCTCGGGGCCTCCTGGCCGAGATCCGCAGAACCCGCCAGTCATTTCGAAGCCCGACAGTTTGCTGGTGCCAATGATACCGCGAGGGTCGTGGCGGGGGGAAACCTCTCGCCGACCCTCGGGGTTCGGCCGCGCTCGTGGTAAACTGAAAGGCTTGATGCCGCGCCCGTTCCGGGGCGGCCGCGACCCTGGATACAGGCCGATGCCGGACCGCTATATCGACAAGATCCTCAAGGCGCGCGTCTACGACGTGGCGCGGGAGACACCGCTGGAGCGGGCGCCGCTGCTCAGTGCCCGGCTGGGCAACCAGGTGTATCTCAAGCGGGAGGATCTGCAGCCGGTCTTCTCCTTCAAGCTGCGCGGCGCCTACAACCGCATGGCCCATCTCTCCGCCGGGGAGCGGGGGCGGGGGGTGATCGCCGCCTCCGCCGGCAACCACGCCCAGGGGGTGGCCCTCTCCGCCCAGCGGCTGGGGATCCAGGCGGTGATCGTGATGCCGGAGACCACCCCCTCCATCAAGGTCGCCTCGGTACGCGCCCGCGGGGCTGAGGTGGTGCTGCACGGCGATGCCTACGACGAGGCCTACCGCCGGGCGGTCGACCTGGCGCAGCAGCGGGGGCTCACCTTCATCCACCCCTACGACGATCCGGAGGTGATCGCCGGCCAGGGGACCATCGCCATGGAGATCCTGCGCCAGCACCGGGACTCCCTGCACGCCATCTTCGTGCCGGTGGGGGGTGGTGGCCTGATCGCCGGCGTGGCGGCCTACGTGAAGTATCTCTATCCGGAGATCCGCGTCGTCGGTGTGGAGCCGGACGACGCCGCCTGCCTGCACGCCGCCCTCCAGGCGGGGGAGCGGGTGGTGCTCCCCCAGGTGGGGATCTTCGCCGACGGGGTGGCGGTGCGGCAGATCGGCGAGGAGCCGTTCCGCATCGCCCGTACCTGCGTGGACGAGGTGGTCACCGTCTCCACCGACGAGATCTGCGGTGCCCTCAAGGATGTCTTCGACGACACCCGCTCCATCGTCGAGCCGGCCGGTGCCCTGGCGGTGGCGGGGCTCAAGCGTTACGTGGAGCGGGAGGGGGTCGAAGGGCAGAACCTGGTGGCCATCAACAGCGGCGCCAATATCAACTTCGACCGGCTGCGCTATGTGGCGGAGCGGGCCGAGGTGGGCGAGCACCGTGAGGCGCTGCTGGCGGTCACCATCCCCGAGCGCCCCGGCAGCTTCCTGGAGTTCTGCCGCCTGATCGGCCACCGCGGCATTACCGAGTTCAACTACCGCTACGCCGATGCCCGCGAGGCGCACGTCTTCGCCGGCGTGCAGCTCCAGCGGGGCGAGCGGGAGAAGGAGGAGCTGATCGGCCTGCTGCGGGAGCAGGGCTACGCGGTCACCGACATGACCGGCAACGAGATGGCCAAGAGCCACGTCCGCTACATGGTGGGCGGTCATGCGCAGGTGGCGGACGAGATCCTCTACCGCTTCGAGTTTCCGGAGCGTCCCGGCGCCCTGCTGCGCTTCCTGTCGCGCATCGGCGGGCGCTGGAACATCAGCCTCTTCCACTACCGCAACCACGGCTCCACCTACGGCCGGGTGCTGGTGGGGATGCAGGTGCCGGAGGCGGACCGCGAGCGGCTGCGGGCCTTCCTCGAGGAGCTCAACTACGTCTACTGGGAGGAGCGGGGCAACCCCGCCTACCACCTCTTCCTGGGCTGAAACGATCGATCGACGGTGGCGCCCGGCGCCGCCCATCTGAATATGGAGTGGCAGCAATGTCCCAGAACAAGATCCGCAAAGTGGTACTCGCCTATTCCGGCGGGCTCGACACCTCGGTGATCCTCAAATGGCTGGAGGAGACCTACGGCTGCGAGGTGGTCACCTTCACCGCCGATATCGGTCAGGGAGAGGAGGTGGAGCCGGCCCGCGCCAAGGCGGAGGCGATGGGGGTGAAGGAGATCTACATCGAGGATCTGCGTGAGGAGTTTGCCCGCGACTACGTCTTTCCCATGTTCCGCGCCAATGCCGTCTACGAGGGGGAGTACCTGCTGGGCACCTCCATCGCCCGCCCGCTGATCGCGAAGCGGCTGGTGGAGATCGCTGCCGAGACCGGCGCCGATGCCATCTCCCACGGTGCCACCGGCAAGGGCAACGACCAGGTGCGCTTCGAGCTGGGCGCCTACGCCCTGATGCCCGGCGTCAAGATCATCGCCCCCTGGCGGGAGTGGGATCTCAACTCCCGCGAGAAGCTGCTGGCGTGGGCCGAGGCCCACGGCATCCCCATCGAGCAGAAGCGGGGCAGGAAGTCCCCCTACTCCATGGACGCCAACCTGCTGCACATCTCCTACGAGGGCGGCATCCTCGAAGACCCGTGGGCGGAGCCGGAGGAGGAGATGTGGCGCTGGACCGTCTCCCCGGAGCGCGCCCCCGATGAGCCGGTCTATCTGGAACTCACCTATCGCAAGGGCGACATCGTCGCCATCGATGGCGAGGAGATGACCCCGGCGCAGGTGATGGAACACCTCAACCGGGTGGCGGGGCGCCATGGGGTGGGGCGCGACGACATCGTCGAGAACCGCTATGTGGGGATGAAGTCGCGCGGCTGCTACGAGACCCCGGCCGGAACCGTGATGCTCAAGGCGCACCGTGCCATGGAGTCGCTCACCCTCGACCGGGAGGCGGCCCACCTTAAGGACGATCTGATGCCGCGCTACGCCTCGCTCATCTACAACGGCTACTGGTTCAGCCCGGAGCGGGAGATGCTGCAGCGCCTCATCGACGCCTCCCAGGAGCGGGTCAACGGGGTGGTGCGGGTGAAGCTCTACAAGGGCAACGTGATCGTGGCGGGCCGCAGGTCCGAAGGCGACTCCCTCTTCGACCCCGACATCGCCACCTTCGAGGACGATGCCGGCGCCTACGACCAGAAGGATGCCGAGGGCTTCATCAAGCTCAACGCGCTGCGACTGCGGATCGCCGCCAAGCGGGGTACCCCGGGGGTTTGAGCCGTTTTACCGCAGTGAAGGCGATCGACCCCGAAGATTCGTTGCACATCCCATGAAAGAGATGACACGGATGCGTCTGCCTTTTACCACCCGCGAGATCTACCGGCTCTTCGATCATCGCTACATCAAGCGGGGCAAGGCCTACTTCCGCGAAGGACGGGTGGAGACGGCCCGCTATCATCCCGGAGCGGGGCGGATCACCGGCGAGGTGCGGGGCTCCGGGAGGCGCCGCTACCGGGTCCATGTGGCGATCGGTCACAAGGGCGATGCCATCGATCTCTCCGGCTCCTGCAGCTGCCCGGTGGGGCGCAACTGCAAGCACGTGGTGGCGGTGCTGTTCGAGCTGCTGGAGGAGGAGCGGCTGGCGCTCCAGACGCCGGCCGGTACGCCACGCGATCCGGTGGAGAGCTGGCTCTTCCGGGTGCGTGACGCCCTGAAAGGGGAGGAGGGGGGATCCGCGGCGGAAGGGAAGCGGGCCCTCCGGCACGCACTGGTCTACGTGATCGACGAGGTGCCGCGGATGGTGGCCGGACGCCGGGAGCGGAGGCTCCGGGTGTCGGTGCTGGTGGCCTACCGGCTCAAGAGCGGCGGGTACGGCAACAACCACCCCTTCGGCCTGATGCGCCTGGGCAGTCTCATAAGCCCCCCCGCCTATCTTCAGCCCGCGGATCGGGACCTGCTGCCGCTGCTCTACGCGCGAGCGATGATGGATCCGGGTCGCCAGCCGTGCCTCGATGGCCCGGGCAGCGGTGAGCTGTTGCGCAGGATGCTGGAGACCGGACGCTGCCACTGGCAGGAGGTGAACGGCCCCCTTCTGGGAGTGGGCGCGGAACGGGATCTGGAGCCCGACTGGGAACCCCCGGACGACGCCGGTTGCCAGGCCCCGCGGCTGCGTGCCGACCCCCCCGTCGACCGGCTCCTGCCGGTGGATCCCCCCTGGTATCTGGACCTGGAACGGCAGGTGTGCGGCCCCGCCCGCTCCTCCCTGCCGCCCACCCTTCTGCGCCAGTGGATCGAGGCGCCACCCGTGCCCCCCGATGCGGTGGCGCGCGTCGGCGCGGCCCTCGCCGAGGCCCCCGTGCCGCTGCCGCCACCGGCCACGGTGGAGCTGGTGGAGAAGGAGGCGCCACCCCTCTGCCCGGTCCTGCGGCTGGGCCGCATCCGGCGTGACCACTGGGGTCAGGGGTGGGAGTACGATCCCACCCCCGGCGGTTGGGGATACGAGTATCGGGCGGTGGCCTGGCTCCACTTCGAGTACGAGGGTCTGGAGGTCTCCCCCCGCGACGATCGCGACGAGCTGGTGAAGCGGGAGGGGCTGCGCCTACGTCGTTTCGTGCGCGACTTCGATGCCGAGAAGGCCGCCCTTCAACGCCTGGCCAGGGCCGGTCTGAAGCCGCCTTTCTGGTGCCGCGAGGCGGATCGTCCGCCGGGGATACTGCTGGCCATGGGGGAGGGGGCGGAAGAGGAGCTCTGGATGCACTTCGTGCTGACGGAGATGGCCAGCCTGGAAGAGGAGGGGTGGCGCGTGGAGATCGAGGCGCCGTTCCCCTACCGGATCGCCGAGGTGGATGCCTGGCATGTGGACATCGACGCCACCGGCGACAATCAGTGGTTCGACCTGGAGCTGGGGGTGGAGGTGGAGGGGCGACGGATCAGCCTTCTGCCGATCCTGGTCCAGGTGCTGGAGACCCATCGGGATCTGCTGGCGGGATGGCGTGATCTCCCCGAAGAACACGCCCTGCTGCTGGAGCTGGAGGATGGTCGTCGTCTGCGCCTGCCGACCCGGCGCATCGGCCACATCCTCGACGTGCTGGTGGAGTTGTACGACCCCGAGGCGCTGGACGATGCGGGGAGGCTGCGGGTCCATCGTCTCCGTTCGCGCGAGCTGACGGAGCTGGGCCAGGGGGAGGGTGACCTCCGGTGGCGGGGCAGCGAGCAGCTCCGGGCCGCGGCCCGGCAGCTCGAGGCGCTCGGCCGGGTGCGTCCGAAGGCCGCCCCGCGCGGTTTTCGCACCCGCCTGCGCCCCTACCAGAAGGAGGGGCTCGGCTGGCTCCAGTTCCTCCGCCAGCACGGCTTCAACGGTGTGCTGGCCGACGACATGGGACTGGGCAAGACCGTGCAGACCCTGGCCCACGTCCTGCGCGAGAAGCGGGAGGGGCGCCTCGACCGGCCCGCCCTGGTGGTGGCGCCCACCAGCCTGATGTTCAACTGGCGCCGGGAGGCGGAGCAGTTCACTCCGGAGCTGTCGGTGCTCACCCTGCACGGTCCGGAGCGCAAGGGGCTCTTCGACGAGATTCCCCGCCACGACCTGGTGCTCACCACCTATCCTCTGCTGCCCCGTGACGAACAGAGCCTCCGGGCGCACCCCTTCCACCTGCTGATCCTGGATGAGGCACAGCAGATCAAGAATCCCAGGGCCAAGGCGGGGCAGGTGGTCCGATCACTCGAGGCGCGCCACCGCCTCTGCCTCACCGGCACCCCCCTCGAGAACCATCTGGGGGAGCTGTGGTCGCTGTTCGACTTTCTCATGCCGGGTCTGCTCGGCAGCGAGCGGCAGTTCCGGCGCCTCTTCCGCACGCCGGTGGAGAAGCATGGCGACCAGGAGCGGGCGCAGCGGCTGGCGCGTCGCGTGGCCCCCTTCCTGCTGCGGCGCGACAAGGAGCAGGTGGCCACCGACCTGCCCCCCAAGACCGAGATCGTGCGCAGTGTTCCCCTGAAGGGGAAGCAGCGTGATCTCTACGAGACCATCCGCCTCGCCATGCATGGCAAGGTGCGCAAGGCGATCGCCGCCCGCGGTCTCGCCCGCAGCCAGATCGTGATCCTGGAGGCACTGCTCAAGCTGCGCCAGGTGTGCTGCGATCCCCGCCTGCTGAAGATGGAGGCGGCGCGCAAGGTGAGGGGCTCGGCCAAGCTCGATCTGCTCATGGGGCTGTTGCCGGAGCTGCTGGAGGAGGGGCGGCGGATCCTGCTCTTCAGCCAGTTCACCTCCATGCTCGCCCTGATCGAGGAGGAGCTGGCGGCCCGCCGCATCGGCTACCTGAAGCTGACCGGCAAGACCCGCGACCGGGAGACCCCCATCCGCCGATTCCAGGAGGGGGAGATCCCCCTCTTTCTCATCAGCCTCAAGGCGGGTGGCACCGGTCTCAACCTGACCACCGCCGATACCGTTATCCACTACGATCCCTGGTGGAACCCGGCGGTGGAGAACCAGGCCACCGACCGCGCCCACCGTATCGGCCAGGAGAAGCCGGTCTTCGTTTACAGGCTCCTCACCGAGGGAACCGTCGAGGAGCGGATCCAGGCCCTCCAGGCCCGCAAGCGGGAGCTGGCCGAAGGGCTCTTCGACCGCGCCGGTCGCGGTCGTCTGCCCGGCCCCGACGAGCTGGAGGCGCTCTTCGAACCGCTGGGGTGAACCGAACCGGCGCTTCCTGAACTTTTCCTCCCCCACCCTGTCTCACCATCCGACGCCCGATTGACAACGGTTCTCGTTTCCGCGTACCGTTGGGGTACGGATCACATGGGAGAGAGCGGCTTGTTCCAGGCCCTGCGCAAAGCCTATCGACGCAACGCCCTGCTGGCGGTTCCGCTGCTGGCGGCGGCGTGGCTGGTGCTGGCGTGCCAGAGCTGTCTGGCGGCGGTGGCCGGCGACGGGGTGGAGGGAGCGGCCGGAGCGGAGCATCACTGCTGTCCCGACGCCGTCCAGACGGCCCATCATGAAGGCTGCGACTGTGGTGCCCAGTGCCTCTCCGCCCTGCCCGATTCGGTCCAGCCTCCTGCCCTGGCGAAGAGCGTGGACGAGAAGCCGGCTCCCGCCCTTGTGGCGCTGGTGGAGTACCGGCAGCCCGACTACCCGGTGGTGTGGCAGATCCCGCCGCCCCGCGCCGAGGCCTCTCCCGGCGATCCCCTTCTTCTCGCCCGCAAGTGTCTCCTTCTGCTTTGACAGACCCCCTCCCTTCCGCGGAGTGGTGTCTGATCCCCCGTTTCTGCGCCGTTTTCTGACCGGCTGAGTCCGGTTCCGGCATCCGACGTCACTCCGCTCGTGTTCCACGGGCGCCCGGACCCCTTCCGGGTATTCCAGAGAGAACCGGAGTGACGAGATGTCCACACGACACTGGATCCCCCTCCTGCTGCTGCTGCTGGCAGCGGGTACCACACAGGCTGCCACCCCGGCCCCGTTGACCCTCGACGAGGCGGAGCGACTGGCGGTGGAACAGGACGCGCTCAGCGAGCGCAGCGCCCGCCTGGCCGAGGCCTTCGAAGAGGAGGCGGTGGCCGACGAGCAGCTTCCCGACCCGCGCCTCAAGCTGGGCCTGGCCAACTTCCCTACCGACACCTTCAGCTTCACCCAGGAGCCGATGACCCAGCTCGTGGTGGGGGTACAGCAGCGCTTTCCACGCGGTGAAAGCCGCCGAATCCGCGGCGAGCGGCGCCAGGTGCAGGCCGCCGAGCAGCGGGCCCGGCTGGCCGAACGCCGTCGCAAGGTGCGCCAGGAGACCCGCAAGGCGTGGTGGGAACTGGTCTACTGGCTGCGGGCCGAGAAGGTGCTGGAGGCCAACCGCGGCCTCTTCCGGCAGATGGTGGAGGTGACCGAGTACCAGTACGGGGCCGGCCGCCACAACCAGCAGGACGTGATCCGTGCCCAGCTCGAGCTCTCCCGGCTGGAGGACCGGCTGGCGAAGGTGCGCCAGGAGCAGGATCGTGCCCGGGCGGTGCTGGCGCGCTGGATCGGCGACGCCGCGGCGCGCCGGGCCCTGGCCGACGACCATCCGGACGAGGTCTCCCTGCCGGGCCTGGAGGTGCTGGTGGAGCGTCTCCCCGCACACCCTCTCCTGAAGGCGGAGCAGGCGCGCATCGAGGCGGCCCGCAAGGGGGTGGAGCTGGCCGAGCAGGCCTACAGGCCGGGCTGGATGCTGGATGTCAGCTACGGCCTTCGCGGGGGCGAGAACATGGACGGCAGCACCCGCTCCGATTTCCTCTCCGCGGCGGTGATGGTGGACCTTCCCCTCTTCACCGCCAACCGCCAGGACCGCAAGGTGACCGCCGCCCACCGGCGGGTATCGGCGGCCCAGAGCGTACGGGACGACCGGTTGCGGGAGCTGAAGCGGATGCTCGAGAGCCAGTACGCCTCCTGGCTGCGCATCAACGAGCGTCTGGTCCTCTACCGGGAACGGCTGGTGCCGGAGACGGCGCAGAACGCCATCGCCTCGCTTGAGGCCTACCAGAACGACAACGCCGACTTCACCACCCTGTTGCGTGCCCGCATCACCGAACTCAACACCCATCTCGACGTGGAGCGCCTGCACCGTGACCGCGGGCGGGTGCTGGCCGTCATCGAATACCTCGCAGGAGAAGAACAATGATTCGCAGATCCACTCTCTCTCTCGCCGTCGCCCTGACGCTCGTCTCCACCGCGGCCCTGCCCCTGCCCGCCCGTGCCGCCGAGGCGGCCGGGGAGACCGCCCTGGAGCATGCGCAGAAGCATCTCGACCCCAAGTACGTCTGCCCCATGCATCCGCAGATCATCCGTGACGAGCCCGGGAACTGTCCCATCTGCGGCATGGATCTGGTTCCCGTGGAGCAGGAGGAGGCCGACGAGCCGAAGGAGCGCAAGATCCTCTACTACCGCCACCCCCACAAGCCCGACATCATCTCGCCGGTGCCGCGCAAGGACGAGATGGGGATGGACTTCGTGCCGGTCTACGACGACGGTGGCGGCGCCTCGGTGAAGATCACCCCGGCGGTGATCAACAATCTGGGAGTGCGTACCGCCGAGGCGGAGCGGGGGCGCCTGTGGCGCCGCATCGATACGGTCGGCTTCGTCGACTACGACGAGAATCTCGTCTCCCACATCCACCTGCGCACCGACGGCTGGATCGAGAAGCTGCACGTCAAGTACGACGGTGAGCGGGTGAAGAAGGGGCAGGTGCTGTTCGAGGTCTACTCGCCCAAGCTGGTCAACGCCCAGGAGGAGTATCTCAACGCCCGCCGTGCCGGGGGCCGGCTGGTGAAGGCCTCCGCCGAGCGACTGCGGGCGCTCGGGGTCTCCGACGACCAGATCGACGAACTGGCGCGCAGCGGCCGGGTGCTGCAGCGGGTCAAGATCCACGCCCCCCAGGATGGCATCGTGGCCAGGCTCAAGGTCCGTCAGGGGATGTACGTCAAGCCCATGAACGAGGTGATGAGCATCGCCGACCTCTCCCGCGTCTGGGTGATGGCGGAGGTGTTCGAGAAGCAGGTGGACTGGGTGCAGGAGGGGCAGAGTGCCGATGTCCGTCTCGACTACCTGCCGGGGGAGGAGCTCGAGGGGCGGGTGGAGTTCATCTATCCGGAACTCGATCCCAGGACCCGCACCCTGCGCGTGCGGCTCAGCTTCCCCAACCCGGAGATGCGCCTCAAGCCCAACATGTACGCCAGTGTCGCCATCTACGGTGGGCCGAAGGATGACGTGGTCTTCATCCCGCGCGAGGCGCTGATCCGCACCGGCCGGGAGAGCCGGGTGATCCTGGCGGTGGGTGAGGGGCGTTTCCAGCCGCGCGAGGTGGTGCCCGGCATCGAGTCCGGGGACTACGTGGAGATCCGCGCCGGTCTCGAGGGGGGCGAGAAGGTGGTCACCTCCGGCCAGTTCCTGATCGACTCCGAGGCGAGCCTCAAGGCGAGCCTGCTGCGCATGCAGGGGGCGGCCGGAGAGGAGGCGTCCGCGGCGCCGGAGGTGGTGGCCACCGGCACCGGCGAGCTGAAGGCGGTGGGGGAGGGCAGTGTCAATCTCGCCCACGACCCCATCGAGGCGCTGGGCTGGCCGGCCATGACCATGGACTTCGAACTGGCCGAGGGGGCCTCGGCGGAGGGCATCGCGCCCGGAACCGCCGTGGAGTTCGACCTCATCGAGGGCAGCGACGGCTATCTGATCTCGGCCATTCGCCCGCGGGACGGCGAGGGGGGTGAGCAATGATCGCGCGCGTCATCGAATGGTCGCTGGCCAACCGCTTCCTGGTGCTGCTGCTGACGGCGATCCTCACCGGCTGGGGGATCTGGTCGGTGAAGAACACGCCGCTGGATGCGATCCCCGACCTCTCCGACGTCCAGGTGATCATCAAGACCTCCTACCCGGGGCAGGCGCCCCGGGTGGTGGAGGACCAGGTCACCTATCCTCTGACCACCGCCATGCTCTCCGTGCCCGGGGCGGTGAACGTGCGGGGCTACTCCTTCTTCGGTGACTCCTACGTCTACATCATCTTCGAGGACGGTACCGACATCTACTGGGCCCGTTCGCGGGTGCTGGAGTACCTCTCCCAGGTGGCGCCCAACCTGCCGCCCCAGGCGCGCTCGGCCCTCGGGCCCGACGCCACCGGGGTGGGCTGGGTCTACGAGTATGCGCTGGTGGATCGCGAGAACCGCCACGACCTCGCCCAGCTCCGCTCCCTGCAGGACTGGTTCCTCAAGTACGAGCTGCAGACGGTGCCCGGGGTCTCCGAGGTGGCCACCATCGGTGGCATGGTCAAGCAGTACCAGGTGGTGCTCGACCCCAACCGGCTGCGCGCCTACGGCATCCCGCTGATGAAGGTGAAGCAGGCGATCCAGCGCGCCAACAGCGAGACCGGCGGCTCGGTGATCGAAATGGCCGAGGCCGAATACATGGTGCGCGCCACCGGCTACATCGACGATCCGGAGGATCTGCGCCGGATCCCCCTGGGGGTCAACCGGCAGGGGACGCCGATCCTGCTGCGTGACGTGGCGGAGATCCGTCTCGGTCCGCAGATGCGGCGTGGCATCGCCGACCTGGACGGGGAAGGAGAGGTGGTCGGCGGCATCATCGTCATGCGCTTCGGCGAGAACGCCCTGACCACCATCGAGGCGGTCAAGGAGAAGCTGAAGGAGCTGCAGCGCAGCCTGCCGGAGGGGGTGGAGATCGTCGAGACCTACGACCGCTCCTCCCTCATCATGCGCGCGGTGGAGACCCTGGAGGGGAAGCTGGTGGAGGAGTTCCTGGTGGTGGCGCTGGTCTGCGCCGTCTTCCTCTTCCACCTGCGTTCGGCGCTGGTGGCGATCGTCAGCCTGCCGATCGGTATCCTGGTCGCCTTCATCGTCATGCACGGCCAGGGGATCAATGCCAACATCATGTCGCTGGGTGGCATCGCCATCGCCATCGGCGCCATGGTGGACGCGGCGATCGTCATGATCGAGAACCTCCACAAGCACATGGAGCGGGAGGCGATCACCAACGAGAACCGCTGGCGGATCATCGCCGAATCGACCAAGGAGGTGGGGCCGCCGCTCTTCTTCTCGCTGCTGATCATCACTCTCAGCTTCCTGCCGGTCTTCACCCTGGAGGCGCAGGAGGGACGGCTCTTCGCCCCCCTCGCCTTCACCAAGACCTACGCCATGGCGGCGGCGGCCGGGTTGTCGGTGACCCTGGTGCCGGTGCTGATGGGCTACTTCATCCGTGGCCACATCACCCCGGAGCACAAGAACCCGGTCAACCGCCTGCTGATGCTCCTCTACAAACCGGTGATCAACCTGGTGCTGCGGGCGCCGAAGACGGTGCTGGCGGTCTGCGTGGCGCTGGTGATCGTCGGCTTCTGGCCCATCGACAAGATCGGCTCGGAGTTCATGCCCGATCTGGACGAGGGGGACCTGATGTACATGCCCACCACCTTTCCGGGGGTCTCGGTGGGCAAGGCGCGTCAGCTCCTGCAGCAGACCGACCGGCTGATCCGCACCGTGCCGGAGGTGAAGCGGGTGTTCGGCAAGATCGGTCGTGCCGAGACCGCCACCGACCCGGCGCCCCTGACCATGATCGAGACCACCATCCAGCTCAAGCCGCGCGACCAGTGGCGGGAGGGGATGACCCTGGAGAAGCTGATCGAGGAGCTCAACGAGCTGATCAAGTTCCCCGGTCTCACCAACGCCTGGGTGATGCCCATCAAGACCCGCATCGACATGCTCGCCACCGGTATCAAGACGCCGGTGGGGATCAAGGTATCGGGGCCCGACCTGTCGGTGATCCAGGAGATCGGCAAGCGGATCGAGGAGGTGATCCAGCAGGTGCCGGGCACCCTCTCGGCCTACTCGGAGCGGGTCGCCGGCGGACGCTACGTGACGGTGGACATCGACCGGGTGGCCGCCTCCCGCTTCGGCCTCAACATCGCCGACGTGCAGATGGTGATCTCCAGCGCGGTGGGCGGCATGCAGGTGGCCCAGTCGGTGGAAGGGCTGGAGCGCTATCCCATCAACCTGCGCTACCCGCGCGAGGTGCGCGACTCCCTCGAGGATCTGCGCAACCTGCCCATCGTCACCCCCTCGGGGGCACAGATCTCCCTGGGCGAGGTGGCCGACGTGCGGGTCGAGGACGGGCCGGCGGTGATCAAGAGCGAGAACGCCCGCCCCAACGGCTGGACCTTCGTCGACATCCGCGGTCGTGACCTGGGCTCCTACGTGGCCGAGGCGCAGAGGGTAGTGGCCGAGCAGGTGGAGCTGCCCCCCGGCTACTCCATCGCCTGGTCGGGGCAGTACGAGTACATGGTGCGGGCCAAGGAACGGCTCTCGGTGGTGGTGCCGCTGACCCTGGTGATCATCGTCCTGCTGCTCTACCTGAACTTCCGCAACGTGGTGGAGGTGGGGATCATCATGGGTACCCTGCCGCTGGCCCTGGTGGGGGGTGTCTGGCTCCTCTACCTGCTCGACTTCAACATGTCGGTGGCGGTAGGGGTCGGCTTCATCGCCCTGGCCGGCGTAGCGGTGGAGATCGGGGTGGTGATGCTGGTCTATCTCAACCAGGCCTACCGCCGCAAGCGCCAGGAGATGGGCGATGCGTTCACCATCGAGCACCTGCGCGAGGCGGTGATCGAGGGGGCGCTGATGCGCGTGCGGCCGATCATGATGACGGTGGCGGCGATCATCGCCGGCCTGCTGCCGATCATGCTCGGCACCGGCACCGGCTCGGAAGTGATGCAGCGCATCGCCGCGCCGATGGTGGGCGGCATGGTCAGCGCGACCATCCTCACCCTCATCGTCATTCCTTCCGTCTTCCTGGTCTGGAAGGGAGTGGAGCTGAAGAGGAGGGGTTGACCTCCGGAGGCGGCCCGCGTCCCGCCGGGACGTGGGCCGCCCCTTTTTCGGGGCCGACGGCCCCAGAGGAGCGGAATCATGAACTACCGAAAGATCACGGCCATCTTCCCCTCCATCCTCCTCGAGGAGATGGAGCGGGCGCTGGAGCGGAAGGGGGTGCCCGGCATGACCGTCACCCGGGTGCGGGGGCTGGGCGACTACCGCAACTTCTACACCGAGGACAACCTGGTGGACTGTGCGCGCATCGAGATCTTCACCACCGTGGAGGAGGCGCCGCGGATCACCGCGGTGATCCGCGAGATGGTGGAGGAGAAGGTGGGTGGCGGGGCGCTGGTGGCGGTGCTGCCGGTGGAGGAACTGCTCCACCTGCACGGCGGAGAGGCAGTCGGCTGACGCGCTGCTCGGGCGGCCCCTTGAAACGGCCTCCCGTCGCCCCCACCTGACGGTCAGGTTTCACCCCGGAGCGGGCGGAAGTGTCGTGCCCGTCCCGGCAAACGAGAGAGGAGCGCACTGACCCATGACCGTCGACACCCACAAGGAGACCCTCGAGTTCCAGACCGAGGTGCAGCAGCTCCTGCACCTGATGATCCACTCCCTCTACTCCAACAAGGAGATCTTCCTCCGCGAGCTGATCTCCAACGCCTCCGACGCCTGCGACAAGCTGCGCTTCGAGGCGCTCTCCGACGAGGCGCTCTACGAGGGCGACGCGGAGCTGCGGGTGGAGATCGAGGTGGACCGGGAGGCGCGTACCCTCACCGTGCGCGACAACGGCATCGGCATGAGTCGCCAGGAGGTGGTGGAGAACCTGGGTACCATCGCCCGCTCCGGCACCCGCCGCTTCCTGGAGCAGCTCAGCGGCGACCAGCAGAAGGACGCGAAGCTCATCGGCCAGTTCGGGGTCGGCTTCTACTCCAGCTTCATCGTCGCCGACCGGGTCACCGTGCGCACGCGGCGCGCCGGCCTCACCTCCGAGCACGGGGTGCAGTGGGAGTCGGACGGCCAGGGCGCCTACACCCTGGAGAACATCGAGCGCGAGCCGCGTGGCACCGAGGTGATCCTCCACCTCAAGGAGGGGGAGGACGACTTCCTGGACGGATTCCATCTCCGCCACATCGTCAAGAAGTACTCGGACCACATCACCCTGCCGGTGAAGATGCGCAAGGAGGGCGAAGAGGGGGAGGGCGAATGGGAGGTGGTCAATCGCGCCTCCGCCCTCTGGAGCCGGCCGCGCAACGAGATCACGGACGAGGAGTACCGGGAGTTCTACCGTCATCTCACCCACGACTGGGAGGATCCGCTGGCCTGGATCCACAACCACGTGGAGGGGAGCCAGTCCTACACCACCCTCTTCTACATCCCGAAACGGGCCCCCTTCGATCTCTGGGACCGTGACCGGCGCAGCGGCATCAAGCTCTACGTGAAGCGGGTCTTCATCATGGACGACGCCGAGCATCTGATGCCCAACTGGCTCCGTTTCGTCCGCGGACTGGTGGATTCCGATGATCTGCCGCTCAACATCTCCCGCGAGATCCTCCAGCACAACCGCCAGATCGACACCATCCGCGCCGCCTCGGTGAAGCGGGTCCTCGGCCTGCTGGAGAAGATGGCCAAGGAAGAGCCGCAGAAGTACCGTGAGTTCTGGGCCGCCTTCGGCCAGGTGCTCAAGGAGGGGCCGGCGGAGGATCCCGCCAACCGGGAGCGGATCGCCGCCCTGTTCCGGTTCGCCTCCACCCACACCGACAGCGAGGAGCAGAGCGTCTCCCTCGACGACTACGTCGGACGGATGAAGGAGGGGCAGGATGCGATCTACTACGTCACCGCCGACACCTTCGCCGCGGCCCGCAACAGTCCCCATCTGGAGGTGTTCCGCGACAAGGGGGTGGAGGTGCTGCTGCTCCACGACCGGGTGGACGAGTGGATGACCTCCCACCTCCACGAGTACAAGGGCAAGAAACTGAAGAACATCGCCAAGGGCGACCTGGATCTCGGCGAGCTGGAGGACGAGAAGGAGAAGGAGCAGATCCAGGAGGCGGAGAAGACGTACCGGGAGCTGGTGGAGCGGATGGCCAGGGTGCTCGGCGAGCGGGTCAAGGAGGTGCGCGTCTCCCACCGTCTGAAGCGATCTCCCTCCTGCCTGGTGCTGGGCGAGCACGACATGGCGGTCTCTCTGCAGAAGATCCTCCGCCAGGCGGGCCACGAGGTGCCCCAGGTGAAGGCGACCCTGGAGATCAACCCCGGCCATCCGCTGGTGGAGCGGATCCGCGAGGAGCAGGACGACAGGCGCTTCGAGGACTGGACCTGGCTCCTCTACGAGCAGGCGTGGCTCAACGAGGGTGGTCAGCTCGACGACCCGGCCAGCTTCGTGCAGCGTCTCAACGAGCTGCTTCTGCTGCTCTCCGCTGGGAAGTGATCCGTCTTGGCAGGATGTTGAAAAAGGCTAGGACGGCCTTTTTCAACATCCTGTTAGCCGAGGAGGGAATCCGCTTCCCCCGGCGAGCCGGCGGGGGGAGGGGAGGGAAACCACCCATCCCGGATCATCCGCTGCAGATGTGACAGGGGCATGGGGCGGGCGAAGTGGAAGCCCTGGAACCGGTCGCAACCGGCGTCGCGCAGCCGCGCCGCCTGTTGCCGGTTCTCCACCCCCTCGGCAAGGACCGGAATGTCGAGGCTTCGGCCGAGGTCGATGATTCCCATGATGAGCTTGTAGTCCTGGGAGTCGGTGAGGATGTTCTGGACGAATTCGCGATCGATCTTGAGTTCGGAGAGAGGGAGCCGGGTGAGGAGACTGAGCGAGGAGTAACCGGTTCCGAAATCGTCCAGGGAGATCTCCATGCCCTCGCCGCGCAGCCGGTCGAGCCGCTCCCGTGCGTGTTCCAGGTCGTGGATGAAGAGGCTCTCGGTCACCTCGATCACCAGCGTGCGGGTGGGGTGGTGGTAGTTGCGGCAGAGGGCGATCATCGCATCCACGAACCCTTCGTCGCGGAGCTGGCTGGCGGAGACGTTGAGCGCGATGCGGAAATTTCGGGAGGCCTCTGCGAGAGGGATCAGGGAGGCGGAGTCGACCAGCGCCTTTTCGGTCACCATGAGGCCGATCTCCCGCATCAGGCCCATGTTCTCGGCGATCGGAATGAACCGGTCGGGGGGGATGTCGCCCAGCGTGTCGTGGTGCCAGCGCACCAGGGCCTCCGCACCGACGATCTCGCCGCTCCTGGCATCGATCTGGGGCTGATAGACGACGGAGAACTCCCCCCGTTCCAGGGCACCCGCCAGCGCCTGTTCGATCCTCGTGTCCCCCCCGGTCTGGTCTTCGAGGCGGGGCTGGTAGTGGAAGATGCCTGCATGGAGGCGCTTGGCCTCGTACATCGCCATGTCCGCCCGGCGGAGCAGCTCTTCGAGCCGCGTGCCGTCGCGGGGTGCCCGGGCGATGCCGATGCTGGCGCGGATGGAGAACTGCATCTCGCCGCACGCGATCGGCGTTCGGAGAGCGGCCAGAAAGCGTCGGCAGATCGTCTCGAGCTGCTCCTTCGGCACCGCCTCCCAGAGGACGATGAACTCGTCCCCACCCTGGCGGAAGACGCAGTGGTCGCCGAAATGGTGCTGCAGGCGAACCCCCACCTCGCGCAGGATCGCGTCGCCCACCGAGTGTCCGTGCAGGTCGTTGATCCCCTTGAAGTTGTCCAGGTCGATGAAGAGCAGGGAGAAGCCCTGCCTGCGGCTCATGGACCATTCCGGGAAACGGTCGCTCAGGTTGCGGCGGTTCGGCAGGCGGGTCAACTGATCGTGACTCGCCAGGTAGGCCAGCTCCGCCTCGTTCCTCCGCTGTTGGCGGATGGCGGCGCGGAAGATCAAATAGAGCAACCCGTTGAAGATCAGCAGCAGCCCGAGGGTCCAGAGCGCCTGGCGCGAGAAGCGCAGGAGGACTTCGGTGAGCGGCATCGCCGTGAGGGTGTAGTAGCCGTAGAGGCTCGTGTAGCCGATGCAGACCCGCCCCCAGTTGCCGCGGAAATCGGGGGCATAGAGATGGACCTTGCTTCCCTCCTCCGGACGGCTGGTGATAGAGAGGCCCTGCCGGGCCAGCAGTCGGTCGTAGATCTCCAGAACCCTCTGGCTGATGGGGGAGGCGTAGTAGGCCTCCATCTCGGGACCCGAGATGTAGGATCCGTACTGTCGGTACATGTCCTCCCGGATCACCGCGAAACGGATCGGGGCGGGTACCGACTCCTTCGACCAGAGGCTCTCGCCGGCGCCGAGTCTCAGTCCCGTGGTGATGACCGCCACCACCCGCCCCTCGCCATCGCGCAGGGGGTAGCGCATGGGGATAATCCAGCCGCCGGCCGTCGGCAGATGGTAGGTCCTGCCGATCACCATCCGCTCCGCGTCGAGCGCCTTCGAGAAGGTGTCCGAGGTGCGTGGGTCGAGGGCCAGGTTGGGGACCCGTGAGCGATCGAGGTTTTGGGTGGTGAGAATCAGGTTGCCCTCGGGATCTGCCAGCCCGAAGCCCGCGAGCTCGGGGTTGCGCTGCAGAAGACGGTCGATCAGCTCGCGCGCGCGGGGTGAGTCGCGCAGGCCTTCCAGCTCCAGCAGCCGTTCACCGAGAACCTCCAGCAGCGTCTCGTACTTGCGCATCACCATCTGCAGGGAGTTGATAATCTGGTCGTTGGCGCTGGAGAGTTCCAGTGACACCTCTTCCTCGATGTTGCGCCACTGCAGGAACAGCACCGCTACTCCCAGGAGCAGCGAGGTGGCACCGACGAAGAAGTAGAGCCGCCACCAGGCGTGGAGTGGCCGCGCGCTCCTCGTGGAGAGTGAGTGACTCTTCCGTTCACTCGTCTGGGGAGGTGGGAGACTCGCCATTCCGTGATCAGGGGGGCGCAACCTGGAGAGGGAGAAGGTGCCGGTGGCCTCTTGTCCGCCAACGGGGAGGCTGCCCTCCGTCGGCCCTGGCAGGCCGTTGAATGGCCCTGTTTTTCGGCGGCTTGGGAGTGATGCAGGGGTGCATTGCCGTTTCCAATGAGGTCAGGTCATTGAAAACGCGAGGAAACCGGGAGCCGCGCCTTCGGCTTCCGGCGTTGAAAAAGGCCAGGACGGCCTCTTTCAACATCCTGCCAGACTCCCCGGAAAGCGGTCGAGGTCGCGGTGAACCTCGATCTGGCGATCCTCCCGGGAGGTGTGATTTCGAGACCGGCGCCGCCACGGGCTTGTCGTCTGAATCCATGGGGAGATTCTAGCGCCTCGCCCCTGCCGGGTTCCAGCAGGCTGTTTGTGGCCCAGGGAGGCACCGCCGCATTTTCAATGCCGTCGGGGGGAGGAAGCCGGAAACCGCGTTTTCGGGCTCCCCGCGTCGAAAGAGGTCGGGACGGCCTTTTTGCCGTCCCGCCGGAAGGGGAAAGGATCGCCCCCCCGTCGGTCGCGAGGCGGTGCCGGAGAGAGACGTCTCTTTCCGCTCCGCCGTCGTTCCCGGGGACGGACGGAATTTGACGCATGACGGGTCCGTGTCCTATCTTCTCGCCCACGGATTCCACGGAGGAAGGCAGTGTTGCCAGGGAAGGGCGATCCAGCGAGTTCCGTTACACCGGCTCCGCGACCGCTGCCCGGGTGGGGGGTGCGAGCCGCCTTCTCCCGTCGGCGACCGCCCACCGTCATCCCCTCCCTTGCGATCCACCTGGCCGCACTTCCCGCCTTCCTCCTGGCCACCCTCTCCTTCCCGCCTCTGCAGCTCTGGCCCGCGGGGCTTGTCGCGCTCGCGCCCCTGATGTGGGCGTTGCCTCGTCTTTCGGCCGGCTGGGCCCTGGTCAACGGCATGCTCTTCGGCGCATGGACGGGGGGGTACGCCTTCTGGGGCGGGTACGCCTATCATCCCCTCGCCTGGCTCGCGGTGGTCGCCGCCTGCGGTCTCGTCATGGGGATCGCCGGTTGGGCGTTCCGGCGGCTGGCGACTCTTGGCGGCGGCTGGCTGGCCCCCCTGCCGTGGCTGCTCGCGGAGCAGCTCCTGCAGGCGCTCGGCGTGCCCTGGAGCTTCGCCCTCATGGTGGGTGGAGAGCCTGCGCTGCTGCAGAGCGCGGCGTTCGGAGGGGCCGGCTGGATCACCCTCTCCCTGCTGCTCCTGCAATGGGGGGGTGTGCAGGCGTGGAGGGTGCGGGGTCCCGAGCGGTACCGGCGGTTGTTCCTCGTTCTTCTCGCCCTCGTCCTGTTGTCGATCGATCCCTCCACGCCTCTCACGGGCGACCCCCTCCGGGTCGCAGTGGTGCAGACCGACATCTCCCGATCCTCTTCCGCCACCGCCGCCGATTCGGGTCGTCTCGAATCGCTCCTGGAGCAGCGGCGGAGGGGCGTCGAGCGGGCCCTGGCGCAAGAGGGGGGGGAGAGCCCCGAACTGATCGTTCTTCCCGAACTCTCCTTTCCCGGTTTCGAGTTCGTCGGCGGTGCTCCCCTCGCCGATCTCGCTCGAAGTGGCGGGGTGACCCTGCTGCTCTCTTCCCCCCATCTGCTGGCCGACGGCCGGCCGGCCAATGCGGTCTTTTCGCTCTCTCCCGACGGCAGGGTGGGCGGCATCCATCTCCAGAGCCGTACCATCCCGATCCTGGAGAGGGGCTATCTGGCGGGCAGCGAGGTGCGTCCCCTCGATTCCACCCCGGGCAGTCCGGGAACCCTGATCTGTTACGAATCGACCCTCCCCGGGCCGGCGCGGATGATGACCGCGGCGGGCGCGGGTCTGCTCGTCGTCACCAGCAGTGACGCCTATGCGGGGCCCTCCGTGCTGGCCGCGCTGCATCTGATGATGGATCGCATCCGTGCCATCGAGAATCGTCGCTATCTGGTGAGGGCTGCCAACGGGGGCCCCAGCGCGGTGATCGATCCGCGGGGCGGGATGGTTGCGCAACTCGGAGTGTTCGAGGAAGGGGTCCTGCACGCCTCCGTCACCATCCACGAGGAGTTGTCACCCTACAGTCGACACGCTCTCCTTTTCCACATGCTCTGGTGGCTGGCCGGTCTGACGGCGCTGGCGGTCGCGTTTCTGGGTGGTGGAGCCGTGATCCGCGGGGAGGGATCCGCCACACGCCACGCGCGGGGAGGTGCGGCCGCCGTCGCCTCCACGGGTGTACTGGCCCTCCTCCCTCTGGTCGTCGCGCTGCAGTGGCAGCACCAGAAGGTGGCGGCCGATTTCCGCCCCGCGGGCAGGGAGGGAGCGCCCGGGCCTCTCTTTCTCGACCCGTTTCCCGGGGCGGAGGGGTGGCGATTCGAGACGTTTCCGCAGGTCTCCACCCTGCCGGAGGCGGAGGCCGCGGCGCTGGCCCTGTTGATGCGCCTCTACGGCCGCCCGGTGAGTCCCGCCCGGCTCCTCGAGGAAGGGCACTCGTCGCTGGAAGGGATGGCCAGGCGTCACGGGCTCTGTGCTAGGCTCCTGGAGAGTCGGCCGACCGGTTCGCAGGGGGGGCGTTCGCCATGGCTGGCCAGGCTCTCCTCCGGCTGGCCGGTGACGGTTCGCGAGATGGACGAGCGGGCCGTACTGCTCTTCGACCCCCGCCGGCGAGGGTGGGTGATCCTCAGGACGGAGGCCTTCCTCGAGGTGCTGGGCTGGCAGGCGCTTCGTCTGGTCGCCTGTGGAGAGGGCCGAGATCCCCCGCTCGGCCGATCCTCCCGCCAGCAGCCTGTCGGCCTTTGACAGACCATCGGGTTCTGGTGCTTTCCGCGGGGCGGAGTGACCTTCAGCCTGAAGTCCGACGGGCTGCTAACAGTTTTCCCCCCTCTTCGGTTGACGTCACCGGGGGTTTCGTATATTTATTTCCGGAAACTGCATTTCACTCACGGACAGAGAACAGGGGATCCAGGGATGAGCGATCCAAACCCATGCCTGCCGTTCGACGGCAGAGACCCTTTTCGAACCACGCCCCACGCCGAGGTCCGCAGGCTTCCCCTGGCCGAAGAGTTGGTGAGAGAGCCGGTTCCGATCGGTGCCGGCGGCAACTCCAGGCTGTTCCGTCTCGACACGTCGGCGGGCGCACTCACCCTCAAGGTCCTGCGGCCCTCCCTGGCGCGCTACGCCCAGCACCGGGCGCGCTTTCTCGAGGAGGCACTCCTCCTGCGGCGCCTCCGGCGGGTGGAAGGGGTACCCCGTTTCGCGGGCAGTGGGCGTTGGCAGGGTCAGCCGGTCATCGCCTACCAGCATGTGACGGGTGTCTCCCTGCAGCGATTCATGTCCGCCGCCCCCTCCAGGGGTCTGCCTCCCTTGCTGGCGGTCGAGATGACGGTGGGGCTGCTCAATGTCCTCTGTCAGCTCCACCATCCGGCTGTGGCCGTGACACACGGGGACATCAGCCTCGAGAACGTTCTTCTCGACCGACAGAGACGAATCTGGCTGATCGACTTCGGGAGCGCCGCGCCGGCGGACGCCTCGTGCCGCCGGCCCGGTTCCCTGGCCGTCAAGCCGCGCTGTCTCTCTCCGGAGCAGGCGAAAGGGCATCCCTGGGCGGAGGCGAGTGATCTCTACCAGGTGGGACTGGTGTTCTACCGGCTTCTCACCGGCCGGCATCTCAATCCGGGGCGCGTACCGGCGAGGGCGAGGGTGTTCGCCGCCAATCCGCCCCCGGTGGACTATCGGGGCGTGCATCCCGCCCTTCGGACCTTTCTGGCCAACCTCCTCGATCCCGACCCACGGAACCGGTGGAGCGCAGCCCCGCAGGCGAGAGACGTGTTGCAATGGATCCATGCGGAACTGGAGGAGGCGCAGTCGGGCCGGATACAGCGCTGGCGGCCGATCCTTCGAGCCACTCCGCGGCGCATCTTCAAGGGAGAGGAGAGATGAAAAGGGAAGTGAGGAGGCCGCTCCGCGGCTCCCAGGAAGGACAGGCCCTCGTCCTCGGTCTGGTGCTGCTCATGATCGCTCTCGCCACGGTGGTGGTGATGTACAACAACACCCAGGTCACCACCGAGAAGGTGAAGGTGGTGAATGCGGCCGACGCGGCGGCCTACAGTGGCGCGGTGTTCGTGGCCCGAAACCTCAATTTCATGGCCTATACCAATCGTGCCCTGATCGCCAATCACGTCGCGGCCGGACACTACGTCTCCATCTCCTCGTGGGTGCGCTACATGAACGAGTCGATGGAGGATCTGGAACAGGTGGGTGACATGGTCTGGTGGATCCCCTATGTGGGGCCCTGGATCGAGCGGATCACCGACATCATGGCCGAGGTGGCCGAACAGATCGAGGAGGTGGTGGACCTGCTGGGGGGGGATGTACTCCTGCCTCTGGTGGACGGCATGGGAGGCGTGATGTCTCTCGCCCAGAGCGCGGCGGCGGGGCAGTCCCTCGGTGGTGTCACCGTGGGAGGCTTCTCCATGCCGATCGGCACCCTCATGAGGGAGGTCGCCCAGACCTACGACGACCGGATCCGGGTCAACGATTCCGGAGATCTTGGGACCACGGAGGCGGCGATCATCGCGGCCCGCATCGCGATGGAGAACGGTCGCATCATGAATGTGGTCGAACGTACCGATGCCGCAAGTGACTCCGGGGAGCTGGAGCAGATGGTGGATCTCAGCCTTGGAGGGTCCCGTGCCTGGATCCAGGGGAATCGGGGATGGAGTCTGGAACCGCCGGTGATCAATCTCGTCTGGTGGCTGGAGAAGAGGGGTTCCACCCGCCATCTGCGAGACGGGTCGAAGCTGGACTGGGACGCCTCCGACGAACTGGTGCATCACTGGTTCAGTTTCGATCCGAAGGACTGGGGATGGCACGAGGATACCTGGGCGAGGGGTCAGACCCGGGCCAGCGACCTGGCACTCGGCGGGCGCTACGATCCGATCCCTTCCTACTACCGGACGGCGCGGAGTGAAGGGAGAGGAGCACAGGATACGGTGTTGTCGATCACCGCCTACTGCGTCCTGCCCATGGATGCCGCGCGCCAGAAGCCGCTGCTGGGCCTCGACTCCGGCGTCGACTCCATCACGCATGCCGCGGTTGCCGAGATCCATTACCAGAGGCCCCGGGCGGGTTTCGGTGGTGACATGGAGGAGTATGCGAACCTCTACAATCCCTTCTGGGAGGCCAGGCTGGCCAGTGATCTGGTATCCCTCTAGCAGGATGTTGAAAACGGCGGAGCAGCCATGCACCGCGGCGCAGGCCGTCGAAAAACGGTGTTTTCCAACAGCCTGCCAGCGTCACTGAAAGGGAAGCGGTGCATCCGGGCACCGGCGCCGCTCACAGGATGTGGAACCAGCCCTTTTCAGGCACCCTCGCATGAACGGCCGAGCGGCCTCTCCTCGAGAGCCCCTGGAACGGTTCCCGACACCCTGCGGGGGCGCGGATCGGGGGAGAGGACCGGCAAGTGTGAAGAAACGGACCTCCCGGTGGAGAGGGAGGTGGATGCCCGCAGGAGGGAGAGGACGTGGAACGGTGCGTAACG
>JALTLT010000462.1 GCA_027001815.1 Gammaproteobacteria bacterium
TCGACCGGCTGGTGAAGGGAGAGGTGGATCTGGCCTATCTCACCCCCGTCGCTTATCTGCGTGCCCGCGAACGGGGTGGGGCCCGTCTGCTGGTCAAGACCCAGACGCGGGGGAAGGGCTCCTTCAGGCTGATGATCGTGGTCCGGGAGGGCTCCCCCATCCGCGAGGTGGCGGAGCTGCGAGGGCGTCGCTTCGCCTTTGGCGACCGGGCGGCGCTCCTGCAGCGCGCAGTGGTGGTCGGAGCGGGCATGCCCCTGGAGGAGCTGGGAGAGTACCTCTTCATCGGTCACTACGACAACATCGTGCGCGGGGTGCTGAACGGCGACTTCGATGCCGGCATCCTCAAGGACACCATGGCCTACAAGTGGCAGGGCAAGGGGATCCGCATCCTCCACGCCTCGCCCGAGTTGCCTCCCTACAACATCGCGGTCCGCGCCGGGCTCGACGAATCGGTGGTGGAGCGCCTGCGACGGGCCTTCCTGCGGCTCGGGCGCGGGGAGGCGTCGACCCGTGAGGTGATCCACGCCCTCGATCCCAAGTACGACGGCTTCGCCCCCGCCTCGGACGACGAATACGACATCGTTCGCCGCCTGGTTGCCCCCTTCCAGCCCTGATCTCCCCTGGCACAGGTGGAGATGGCAGGGAGCGGGGAGCTTCACTCGCTCTGTTCGAGCAGTCTCTCCCACCGCCGGTAGGCGGCCTCCAGCTCCTCCTCGACACGCTCCAGGCGCGCGAGGGTGGCGGTGATCTCCTCCTTGTCGCCCTTGTAGAAGGCGGGTGAGGCGGCCCGCTCCTGCAGGGTGGCCTGCTCCGCCTCCAGCGCCTCGATCCGTTCCGGCAGCGCCTCCAGCTCCCGCTGTTCGCGGTAGCCCAGCTTGCGTCTGCGGCGGGGCGGCTCGCTGCGGGGGCTCTCCCCCCCCTGCCGCCTGTCGGGCACCTCCTCCACTGCGGGAGCTGCCGGCCGCTGGCGCAACCAGTCGCTGTAGCCGCCCACGTACTCGCGGACCACCCCGTCGCCTTCGAAGGCGAGGGTCGAGGTGACCACGTTGTCGAGGAAGGCGCGATCGTGGCTCACCAGGAGCAGGGTGCCGTCGTACTCCAGCAGCAGCTCCTCCAGCAGCTCCAGGGTCTCCACGTCCAGATCATTGGTGGGCTCATCCATCACCAGCAGATTGGCGGGACGGGCGAAGAGGCGGGCGAGCAGCAGCCGGTTGCGCTCGCCGCCGGAAAGTGACTTCACCGGCGAGCGGATGCGGTCCGGGGGGAAGAGGAACTCCTGCAGGTAGCTCACCACGTGGCGGCTGCAGCCGCCGATGGTGATTGTCTCCTTCCCCTGGCCGAGGCTGTCGGCCACGCTCTGCTCCGGATCCAGCGCCTCCCTCTGCTGATCGAAATAGGCCATCTGGAGCCGACTGCCCAGCCGGACCCGGCCGCTGTCCGGTTTCAGCTCGCCCAGCAGCATCCGCAGCAGGGTGGTCTTGCCGGCGCCGTTGGGGCCGATCAGGCCCACCCGGTCGCCGCGCAGAATCAGGGTGGAGAGTTCGCGCACCACCGGCTCACCCCCCCAGTTCTTGGAGATCCCCTCCGCCTCGATCACCAGGCGTCCAGAGAGTTCGCCGCGGTCAAGGTTGAGCCGTGCATTGCCCTGCTGCCCCCGGCGTGCCCGGCGCTCCTCGCGCATTTTCTGCAAGGCACGCACCCGCCCCTCGTTGCGGGTACGCCGAGCCTTGATACCCTGCCGGATCCAGGCCTCCTCCTCCGCCAGCTTGCGGTCGAAGCGGGCATTCTCCTGCGCCTCCGCCGCCATCCTTTCCGCCTTGCGGCGCAGGTAGTTGTCGTAGTCGCCGGGCCAGGAAGTGAGGCGCCCCCGGTCCAGCTCCAGGATGCGGGTGGCGAGTGCCCGCAGGAAGGCGCGGTCGTGGGTGATGAAGAGCACGGCGCCGGGGAAATCGCGGATCTGCCCCTCCATCCAGGCGATGGTGTCGATGTCCAGGTGGTTGGTGGGCTCGTCCAGCAGCAGCAGATCCGGTTCGGAGACCAGGGCCCGGGCCAGCATCACCCGCCGCTTCTGTCCGCCGGAGAGCGGCTCGAACGGTGCCGCGCCGTCGAGCCGGAGTCGACTGATCGCCTTCTCCACGCGCTGCTCCAGACGCCAGCCGTCGGCGGCCTCGATCCGGTGCTGCAGTTCTCCCACCTCCCGCTCCACCGAGGCCCCCTCGCCCAGTCGTGCCAGCAGGTGGTGGTAGCGCGCCAGCAGCTCGCCGGTCTCGGCGAGTCCGCCGGCCACCTGGTCGAACACCGTGCCCGGCGCCGAACCCGGCACCTCCTGTTCCAGGGTGGCGATGCGGATCGCCGGGTCGCGCCAGAGAGTGCCCTCATCCAGCGCCTGGCGGCCGTCGATCACCCGCAGGAGGGTCGACTTGCCGGTGCCGTTACGCCCCACCAGACAGATCCGCTCCCCCGGTTCGATCACCAGCGAGGCCTCCTCCAGCAGGGGGAGGTGACCGAAGGCGAGAGTGGCGTTGTCGAGGCGGATGAGGGGCATGGCTACGCGACCGCGGGATGAGATTCGGAAGATCGGCTATTCTAGCAGGATGTCGAAAATGCGATTTCCGGCTTCCTTACGTTTTCGATGGCTTGTCGTCATTGAAAACGGCGGTGCATCCATGCACCGCAGCACAGTCTGCCGAAAAACGGCGTTGTTCAACAGCCTGCTGGTGTCACCCCTCACCGGTTGCGCTCCCGACGTTGCCGGGTCCGGCGCGCCTGAGCGGCCGCGGGGCATGGGGAACTTTCCCCGCCGCTGGCTGCCTCAACGGGAACCGAGTCACTCGTCACGGGGACGACCATGAAGGGCCTGCCCAACCTCTCTCTGCTCGTGCTGCTGGCGCTCCTGCCGCTCGACCTCCTCCGGGCGGCCGAGCCGCCCCCCTGGAGCCGCGCCTACGACCCCGCCCGCGATCCCTTCGCCGACGGCCGGGAGGCGATCGCCCTGGCCCAGGCCACCGGTCGGCGGGTCCTGATCGAGCTGGGCGGAGACTGGTGCGTCTGGTGCCACCGCCTCGACCGCTTTCTGGAGCGGAACCCGGAGGTGGGGGCGGCCCTGGAGAGGCGTTTCGTGCTGCTCAAGGTCAACGTGAGCGAGGAGAACGGCAACGACGAGTTCCTCGCCGGCCTGCCGCGGGTGGCCGGCTACCCCCACCTCTTCGTCGCCGACGGCGACGGCACCGTCATCCACTCCCAGGACATGGGCGAACTGGTGGAAGGGGGGCGCTATTCGGCGGAACGGTTCCTCGCCTTCGTCGAACGGTGGGGAGGGATGGACCATGCGGCGCGCTGACCGGGCCGCGGCCTCCCTCCCTACGGCCTTCCAGGCCGCCTTCCGCCGCTGGGCGGAGAGCCCTCTCTCCCGCCGCCGCTTTCTCACTCGCATGGGCGCGGTGGCCGCCGGCACCCTGCTGCCGGGGGTCGCCGCTGCCCTGCGGGGTGGGGAGGCCGCCGCGGAAGAGGGCCCCTGGCCGACCCTGGCCGCCGTTCAGGAGCACCTCTTCCCCTCCGAGCCCCACGCCCCGGGGGCGCGGGAGATCCGCGCCCCCGCCTATCTCCGTGCCATGCTCCAGGCACCCGACATGGATGCCGACGAGCGGCGCTTCATCCTCCAGGGGCCGGTCTGGCTGGACGACCTGGCGCGCGCCCGTGAGGGGGCGGTGTTTCTGCGGCTGGACGAGGCGGCCCGCGAACGGCTGTTGCGCCAGGTGGCGGCCAGCGAGGCGGGGGAGAACTGGCTCTCGCTGCTGCTGCTCTATCTCTTCGAGGCGCTGCTGGCGGCCCCCGCCTACGGCGGCAACCCGGACGGCATCGGCTGGAAGTGGCTCGGTCACCAGCCGGGATTCCCCCTCCCCGACGACCGGACCCTCTACTGGGAGCTGCTGAAACGATGAGCCGCGACTTCGACATCTGTGTGATCGGCAGCGGTGCCGGCGGCGGACCGGTGGCCCTCTCCCTGGCCGAGGCGGGCTACTCGGTGGTGGTGCTGGAGAAGGGGCCCTGGTTCACCGAGGCGGACTTCACCAAGGACGAGCTGGCCTGTTGCCGGCGCAGCGTCTACACGCCGGCGCTTGCCGACGAACAGCACGTCATCGAGGAAGCGACGGAGGCGGGGTGGGAGGCGACCCCCACCGCCGAGTCGGGCTGGGACTTCTGGAACGGCAACTGCGTCGGCGGCTCCTCCAATTTCATGAGCGGCTACTTCTACCGTCTCAAGCCCGACGACTTCCGCCTGCGCAGCCGCTTCGGACCCCTCGAGGGGGCCAACGTGGCCGACTGGCCCATCGGCTACGAGGATCTGGAGCCGTGGTACCGCCACGTGGAGGAGGTGGTGGGGGTCTCCGGGCGGGTGGTGAAACACCCCCATCTGGAGCCACGCTCCACCCCCGACTACCCCTTCCCTCCGACCACGGAGCACCCGGTGGCGGGGCTGATCGACGAGGCGGCGACGCGCCTCGGTTTCCGTCCCCTGCCGGTGGCGCGCGCCATCCTTCCGCACCCGGCGCTGGGCCGGCAGGGGTGCAGCTACTCCGGCTACTGCGGCAGCTACGGCTGCAACACGGGAGCCAAGGGCTCGGCACGCGCCGCCCTGCTGGACCGGGCGGTGGCCACCGGCCGCTGCCGGATCGTCCCCCACGCCAAGGTGCAGCGCATCGCCACCGCCCCGGATGGACGGATCACCGCCGTGGAGTACGTGGACCGTGAGGGAACCCTCCGTCGCCTCGACGCCCGCATCTACGTGGTCGCCTGCCAGGCGGTGGAGACCGCCCGCCTGCTGCTCCTCTCCGCCGGTCCGGCCCACCCCCGGGGGCTGGCCAACCGCAACGGCCAGGTGGGCAGGAACCTGCTCTTCTCCGCCGGTGGTTCCGGCGGCGGCATCCTGCCCCTCGGCAGTCTCGATCCGGAACGGGCCGCCGCCCTGCGCCGGCGGGGCCCCTTCGTCAACCGCGGCCTCCAGGACTGGTACTTCTTCCGCCACCCGGAGCTGGGCGAGGTGAAGGGAGGGACCATCGACTTCCTGCTGGAGCACCCAAACGCCATCGTCCGCGCTAACCGCGCCAAGTGGGGCGACGACGGCCTGTTGTGGGGGAAGCCCCTCAAGCGCCGGCTGGAGCGGATCTTCAACCGGGGGGTCAACGTCCGCTTCGAGGTCTTCTGCGACTGGATGCCGGTGGACGACTGTTTCGTCACTCTCGATCCCGCGGTGCGTGACCGCTGGGGTGCCCAGGTGGCCCGCATCCGGGTCGCCAACCACCCCCACGACCTGCGCATCGGCGCGTACCTTGCGGAGAAGGGGGAGCAGGTGCTGCGCGCCATGGGCGCCGAAGGGGTCCACTCCGGTGTCTCCGGCGACCCGCCCACCAACCTCATGGCAGGCGGCTGCCGCTTCGGCGACGACCCTGCCACCTCGGTGCTGGACCCCGAGTGCCGCACCTGGGAGGTGGAGAATCTCTTCGTCACCGACGGCTCCTTCATGCCCACCGGCGGCAGCGTCCCCTACACCTTCACCATCTACGCCAACAGCTTCCGCGTCGCCCGGGCGATCACCGCCCAGCTCGGCGGTCCCCGTTCGGCGGCCTGAACCGGTGGCACCCCGGAGGAGAGGCTGAGGGGGATCATCCTGGCACGGACGACGATCCGCGGGGAGGTGGGCGTCCGGGGCGGCGCCCGCCCTCGTCACTTGTCGCAGTGAATCCACCCGGCTCCGGGGGATCGTCCCCGGCCGAACGGCAGCGGCGTCTGGTGGAATGTTGCAGGGTGGAACTTCGCCCTCCGGCCCCGCTCGACACGGGCTGTTCCTGGCAGTGACTCGCCGCCCGGGGAGTCGTCCCGCGCGGGAACGATCTCATGAGGTCGATGTGGGGCTTCGGGCCGGAAGGTCTCAGTCGTCCACGCAATCCCCCGGTTCGATCTGCACCGTCGAGTGGCGGATGGCGAAGCGTTCTGCCAGCAGTGCCTTGATGCGGCCGAGCAGGTGGGCGATGTCCGCCTCGGGAGGCACCTTGACGTGCATGGTGAGCAGGGTACGGTCGGGGGTGAGGGACCAGATGTGCAGGTGGTGGACGTCCAGCAGCTCCGGGATCTCCCGGTGGAGGGTGCCGGTGACCGCCTCCACGTCCACCTGGGGAGGGGTTCCCTCCAGCAGGATGTGGCCCGATTCGCGAACGATGCGCCAGGCGGAGTTGAGGATCAGCAGCGCCACCAGGATCGAGAGCAGGGGGTCGATGGGGGTCCAGCCTGTGAAGAGGATCACCACCGCGGCGACGATCGCCGCCACGGAGCCCAACAGGTCGCCGAGCACGTGGAGCGCCGCCGCGCGGATGTTGAGGTTGCCGTGATCACCGGTGTGGAGCAGGGCGAAGGCCACCACGTTCACCAGCAGGCCCAGCACCGCCACCCACATCATCAGCCCGCCGAGTATGGGCCTCGGTTCCAGCAGCCGTTGCACCGCCTCCACGCCGATCCACCCCACCAGGAAGATGAAGAAGACGCCGTTGGCGAATGCCGCCAGGATCTGCATGCGGTGGTAGCCGTAGGAGCGCAACCGGTCGGCGGGCCGGCGCGAGATGCGTGTGGCGAGCCAGGCGAGCGCCAGCGACACGGTGTCGGTGAGCATGTGGCCGGCGTCGGCGAGCAGGGCGAGGGAGCCGGAGAGCAGCCCGCCCACCACCTCGGCGACCATGAAGCCGCCGGTGAGGGTGAGGGCGAAGAGCAGCCGCCGGCTGCCGTGACGATGGTCGTGATCGTGTGCCAACCGTGTTCTCCTGGCGATGCGAGCTCCGCTCTCTAACAGGATGTTGAAAAAGGCCCTCCTGGCCTTTTTCAACGCCGGAAGCCGAAAATGCGATTTCCGGCTTCCTCACGTTTTCAATGATCTTTCGTCATTGAAAACGGCGGTGCATCCCTGCACCGCGGCACAGGCTGCCGAAAAACGGAGTTTTTCAACAGCCTGCTAACGGCGACGAGTGGCAGGCGACGCCGCCGCGCTCCGCCCCTCCCCTCCCTCTCTCCTGCCGCCATAGTATGATTCCTGTCCATGACCTTCCACCTCCACACCTCCAACCGCCTGGAAAGGCTGGCCGACGAGCTGGCCCGTCGGTTGCGGGAGACGCCCGCCGACGATCCCTTCTCGGAGACGGCGGTGACCGTCGCCCATCCCGGCATGGCGCGCTGGCTGGAGATCGGGCTGGCGGAGCGGCTGGGGGTGGTGATGCGCTTCGACTGGCCCCTGCCGGGCCGGACCGTCTGGGAGCTGTTGCAGACGTTGGACGATGACCTGCCGGAGAGCGATCCCCTGGATCGGCCGCGCCTGGCTCTGCGGATCTGGGCCGGGCTGCGGGAAGGGTCGCTTCCCGTCCCGGCGGAGCTGCTGGGGGGGGAGGGTGAGGACGATCTCCGTCTCTGGCGGATCGCCGAGAGTCTCGCCGATGCCTTCGACCAGTACCCGCTCTATCGGCCCGACTGGGTGCGGGCGTGGGAACGGGGCGAACCCGGTTTCGACGGGCGGGAGGCGCTCATCCGCCGCTTCGGCTGGCAGGCGGAGCTGTGGAGGGCACTGGCCGGGGGTGTGCCCCACCGGCTGCGGCTGGTGGACCGGCTGCTGGAACGGATCGCCTCGGAAGAGCCCCCGGCCGGGCTTCCGGAGCGGCTGCTGCTGTTCGCCCCTGGGCATCTGCCCCCCCTCCATCTGGATCTCTTCGTGGCGATCTCCAGGGTCCGTGAGGTGCACCTGTTCGTGTTGACCCCCTCGGAGGAGTGGTGGGGCGACGCGCCGGGACGGCGCGAGGCGCGCCGGCTGCTGCTGGAAGGGGAGTCGCCCCTCCATCCGCTGCTGGCCCAGTGGGGGCGGGAGGCGCGCGACTTCATGGAGCTGCTCTACGAGCGGCTCGATGCGGTGCCGCACGAGACCCACGAGCATTTCGTCCCCTGCGGGGAGAGGACCACCCTGGCCCGGGTCCAGGAGCATCTGCGCACCCTGCAGCCTCCGGCGCGGCTGGAGGTCGACGACTCGCTGGTGCTGCACGCCAGCCACGGTCCCATGCGTGCATGCCAGGAGGCGATCGAGGCGATCCTCGCCGCGCGCCGGGAGGATCCCACCCTCCACCCGCGCGAAATCGCCATCCTCTGCAGCGACATCGATCTCTACGCCCCCTTCCTCGAAGCGGCCTTCGAGTCGCTGCCGGAGGGTGCGCGGCTCCCCTACGTGCTGGTGGACCGCCGCGCCGACGGGGAGGCCCCCCTCCTGGCCGCTGTCATGGAGCTGTTGCGTCTGCCCACGCTGCGGGTGACGGCCCGGTGGGTACGGGGGCTGCTGGACGAGGCGGCGATACGCCGCCGTTTCGGCATCGACGAGGGGCTTCTGCCCGACCTCACCGACTGGCTGCAGAAAAACGGGGTGCGCTGGGGTCTCGACGGCGGGGACCGGGCGGCACTGCGGTTCGCCGGAGAGGATCGGCACAGCTTTGCGTGGGGCGAACGGCGGGCGATGACCGGCTACGCCCTGGGCGAGGAGCCCTTCGCCCTCTTCGAGGCGATCGCCCCCGCCGATGGCATGGAGGAGGAGCAGGCCGAGGCGATCGGCGGCCTGCTGGAGCTGGTCGATCGCCTGCGTCACTGGCGCAGGCGACTGGCCGGCTCTCACGATCTCCCGGCCTGGTGCCGGCTGACCGCCGAGATGGTGGGGGATCTGGCGCGTCCCGGCGCCGACGAGCTGGGGCAGCTCGCCCCCCTTCACGATGCCCTCGCCGTCCTGGAGGCGGATGCGGCGGCCGTGAGGCTGGAGGTGCCGATGCCCGCCTCGCTCTTCCGCACCCTGCTCGACCGGCGCATGGAGACCCCCCGGGTCATCGAGGGCTACCTGGCCGGCAGCATCACCTGCTGCGCCATGCAGCCCCTGCGCAACCTGCCGTTCCGTCACATCCAGGTGCTCGGTCTCGACGAACAGGCCTTTCCGCGGCGGGACCGGCGCAGCGCCCTGGACGCCCTGACCGTCGCCTTCCGGCGCGGCGACCGTTCGCCCCGGGACGACGACCGGCTGATGATGCTGGAGATCCTGCTCTCGGCGCGTGACGCCCTTCACCTCCACTGGCCGTATCGCGATCCGCGCGACGATTCCGAGCGGCAGCCCTCCGCGCCCCTGCAGGAGCTGGCGGAGTATCTCCAGGGCGGGCCCGGACGGGCGGAGGTGTGCCCCTTCACC
>JALTLT010000463.1 GCA_027001815.1 Gammaproteobacteria bacterium
GTCCGGAGCATGTCACCACCGGCGCCCAGAACGACATCCAGCGGGCCACCGAGATCGCCCGCAACATGGTCACCCGCTGGGGCCTCTCCGAGCGGCTGGGTCCGCTGGCCTACGGCGAGGACGAGGGCGAGGTCTTCCTGGGGCACTCGGTGACCCAGCACAAGCACATCTCCGACGAGACGGCGCACGCCATCGACGAGGAGGTGCGGCACATCGTCGATACCGCCTACGAGCGCGCCAGGCAGCTTCTCGAGGAGAACATCGACAAGCTGCACGCCATGGCCGAGGCGCTGATCAAGTACGAGACCATCGACAAGGATCAGATCGCCGATATCATGGGGGGGCGCCCGCCCCGCCCCCCCGAGGGATGGGAAGAGCCCGCCCCGTCCAGCGGCGGAGCCGGTGCCGCCGGCGGCGCGGCCGGAGAGAAGGGCCGCCGTCCTTCCGACGGCTCCATCGGTGGGCCGGTAGGGGAGCACTGACACTCCGCCACCGGTCGGCGGGCCTCGTTCCCCGGGGTCGCGGTTGTCGGGGCGGCCCGGGTGGGAGAGGGCGATGACGGGCGCGCCGTGAGCGTCGCTCTGCGGTACAGCCACAGGGGTGCGGGGGACCTCCCTCGCGCCCCTCTCGTTTTCCGGCAGGGGGAGTCCATCCCCCGGAGCAGAGGTGGGGGACGAAAGGAACAGGAGGAGAAGCATGGGCGAGGTGCTCGATTGTGGCGGGAAGGTGCTCGATCTCTCACGGCCGGTGGTGATGGGTATTCTCAACGTCACCCCCGACTCCTTCTCCGACGGGGGACGCTACGGGGACCTCGGGCGTGCCGTGGTGCGGGCCTGGGAGATGGTCGAAGAGGGGGCCGCCATCATCGACGTGGGCGGAGAATCGACCCGCCCCGGCGCCGACCCGGTGGAAGAGGAGGAGGAGCTGAGGCGGGTGATCCCGGTGATCGAGAGGCTCGTATCGGAAGAGATCCCGGTTCCCCTCTCCATCGACACCAGCAAGCCGGCGGTCATGCGTGCCGCGGCGTCCGCCGGCGCCGGCATGATCAACGATGTGCGCGCCCTGCGCGAGCCGGGGGCACTGGAGGCGGCGGCGGAGAGCGGTCTGCCGGTCTGTCTCATGCACATGCAGGGAGAGCCCCGATCCATGCAGCAGGCGCCCGTCTACGAACACGTGGTGGCGGAGGTGACCGCCTTCCTGCGGGAACGTATCTCGGTTTGCATCTCCGCGGGGATCCCCCCCGAACGGCTGGTGGTCGATCCCGGTTTCGGTTTCGGCAAGACGCTCCGGCACAACCTCACCCTGCTGGCCCGTCTCGATACCTTCCAGGTGCTCGGCATGCCGCTGCTGGTGGGCATCTCCCGCAAGCGGATGCTGGGCGAACTCACGGGCCGCGAGATGGAGGATCGGATGCCCGCCGGTCTCGCCGCCCACCTGCTTGCGGTGGAGCGCGGCGCCCGGATCGTCCGCACCCACGATGTGGCCCCCACCGCCGATGCCCTCAAGGTGTGGCTGGCAGTGAGGGAGATCGGGGATTGAATGGTCGTCGAAGAGGGGCGTCCTGGCCCTTTTCGACAGCGGCAGCCGCAGACTCGGTTTCCGTTTTCTCACCTGTCGTGGTGACGGCGACTCATCGAAAACGGTGATCTCCTCCTCCATCGTGCTCCGCACCGTATGCCGGCCGGATCTCCCTCGATGGGAACCGTTCACAGCCCGCTGCGGCGGGTTGTGCCAGAATGGCGTGAACTCCCTTCGGGGATCGGAAACCGTGTGATGGTACAGACATAAGGAGAGAAGTGGCGTGGCGGAGCGCAGATATTTCGGTACGGACGGGGTGCGCGGCAGGGTCGGGGAGGAGCCGATCACCGCCAGGTTCATGCTCCAGCTCGGCTGGGCCGCCGGGCGGGTCCTCTCCCGACACGGTGGTGGTCGGGTGGTGATCGGCAAGGATACCCGTATCTCCGGCTACATGTTCGAGTCGGCCCTGGAGGCGGGGCTGGCGGCCGCCGGTGTCGACGTGCTGCTGCTCGGCCCCATGCCCACTCCCGCCATCGCCTATCTCACCCGCACCATGCATGCCGATGCGGGTATCGTCATCTCCGCCTCCCACAATCCCTACTACGACAACGGGGTCAAGTTCTTCTCCGCCACCGGCCACAAGCTGCCCGACGAGGTGGAGGAGGAGATCGAGCGGGAACTGGACCAGCCCATGCGGACGGTGGATTCCTCCGAACTGGGCAAGGCGGGGCGGGTGAACGACGCCGTTGGCCGCTACATCGAGTTCTGCAAGGGGACCATCCCCTACCACATGAACTTCAACGGTCTGAAGGTGGTGGTGGATTCTGCCAACGGCGCCACTTACCACATCGCCCCCCAGGTGTTCGAGGAGCTGGGTGCGCAGGTGGAGGCGATCGGCGTCGAACCGGACGGTCTCAACATCAATCTCGATTGCGGCTCCACCAGGCCGGCGCGGTTGCAGCAGAAGGTGCTGGAGAGCGGCGCCGATATCGGTGTCGCCCTGGATGGCGACGGTGACCGGTTGATCATGGTGGACCACAAGGGCGAGGTGGTGGATGGCGACGAGCTGCTCTATATCATCGCCCGCTCCCGCCAGCAGATCCGTCGCCTGCGTGGTGAGGTGGTGGGTACCCTGATGAGCAATCTGGGGCTCGAACACGCCCTGCAGAAACTGGACATCCCCTTCAGCCGCACCAAGGTGGGCGACCGCTACGTGATGGAGCGGCTGCAGGCCACCGACTCGGTGCTCGGTGGCGAATCCTCCGGGCACATCATCTGTCTCGACTGCACCACCACCGGCGACGGAATCATCTCCGCCCTTCAGGTGGTCGCCGCGATGGAGGAGAGTGGCGAGAGCCTGAACGCCCTCAAGTCGGGGATGCGCAAGTATCCCCAGCAGCTCATCAATGTGCCGGTCGGCGAGGGTTTCGACCTGGAACATCGGCAGCTACGCCAGGCGGTGGCCGAGATCGAGGCGGAACTGGCGGAGCGGGGCCGTATCCTGCTGCGCGCCTCGGGGACCGAGCCGGTGATCCGGGTGATGGTGGAGGGGCAGGATGCCGACGAGGTGGCGCGCCTGGCCGGGCAGCTCGCCGACGTGGTGCGGGAGGTGGCGGCGGGCTGATTCCGCCCTCCTCAGCAGAGGGCCTCGATTTCCTGGTCGCCCATCGACTTGATTTCGCTCTCCAGGACCTCGGAGGTCGGGCCGCGTTCAGGAGGTGGGGGCGATCACCTGGAGGTGTGTGCCGCGGTCGATGGAGAGATCGGGGGCCGCGCGGTAGGCGGTGGCCAGATGGGAGCCCACCTGGGGTTGCAGCCGACGCCTGACGAACTCCTGGTGACGGGGATGGTTCTGGAAGGCCCGGGCGGCCTCCTGGTTGATGAAACGCACCCGCCAGACGAAACGGTAACCGCTGCCCTCCCGCGTCAGCGCCTCGCCGGTGAAGATCTCGCGCACCCCGGGGATCCTGCCCAGCACCCGGCGCGCCTCGAGCATCACGCCGCTGGCCTGTTCCTCGGCGACGCCCTCCATGTTGTACGCCACCAGCAGTTCGGCGGGGTCGCAGGGCCGGCAGCGGGCCAGCACCTCGGCGGCACGACCGGCGGTCCCCCACAGCCGGAGGCAGCGCTCCACCTCCTTGCCGATCGCCTCCTTCACCCCCTTCTTCAGATCGGTGAAGCTCCCGGTGCGGTCACTCTTCACGCGCGCCCGCATGGTCTCGGCGGCGATGTCGGAGAGGGCGGTGAAGTAGTTGATCTTGGCGACCCCGAATGCGGTGAGACGGCGGTACTGGTCCTCGTTGAGACCGGAGCCGCCGTGGATCACCAGGGGGATGTCCACGGTCTTGTGGATCTGCTTGAGGCGCTGGAAGTCGAGCTTGGGCCTTCCCTTCAAGCGCCCCTGGACGGTGCCGATGGAGACGGCGAGGAAATCGACACCGGTGCGTTCCACGAAGACCCGTGCCTCGGCAGGCGTGGTCAGTGCGGTCTCGCCGGGATGCTGGAGTGCCCCTTCCCCCTCCTTGCCCGCCACGTAGCCCACCTCGCCCACCACCGGGATACCGCAGGCGTGGGCCATCTCCACCACCTCGGCGGTTGCCCGGATGTTGTCGGGCAGTTCGAGGTCGGTGGCGTCCAGCATGAGGCCGTTGCAGCCGAGGCGGATCGCCTCGATTGCCGATTCCAGGCTTTGCCCGTGGTCGAGCTGGATCGCCACCGGAATCTCGGCCCGGCGGGCCGCGGCCTCCACGGCGGGCATCATCAGCTCGAAGTCGTAGTGGGCGAAGTGGGGTTCGGCGACACTGAGGATCACCGGTGCCCTGCACCGTTCGGCGGCGCCGATCACCGCCTCCAGGAAGTCGAGACTCACCAGATCGAAAGCGCCTACCGCGTAGCTGTTCTGGTAGGCGTGGTGAAGCATGTCCCGCATGGCTACCAGTGGCATGGCGGTTCCTCTTCTCTCCGTGGCCGCCGGCACGATGGGGGCAGGATGATCAGGATCGCTCCCTCAGCAGAAGTTCCAGTTCCTGCTTCATCACCTCGAGCGAGCGGGCCCGGTAGCGGCTGGCGGCGAAGTGGTAGTAGTTGAGCTTGCAGCGCACCGGCAGGTGCAGGGCGCTGCGCTCCCGGTCCTCGAACTCGATCCAGGCCAGGATGGGCAGATCGTTGCGACGCGTGTCGGCGCAGATCCACTCCTCCTTCTCGAGGATCATGGCCAGCCCGGGCCGGTCCGGAAACTCGATCCGGATCGGCAGGGAGAGGTGCAGTCGCGCACGGCGCCAGAGATTGTAGAGGGGCGCCGGCACCTCCGTGCTCCTCTGGACGTAGTAGGGAACCTCGTGCACGCGGCTCATGGCCGGCTCCCGGTTCGGCGCAGGCTCTCCTCATCGGGTAAGACTGGCAAAGAGCGTCGGCAGCTTCTCCGGCAGGCGCTTGACGTTGTCGATGATGGTGTAGTTGGTTGCACCGAAGATCCTCGACACATAGCGGTCCGCCTCCGGGTCCAGGGTCAGGCAGTAACTGAGGATGCCGCTGCGACGCAGCTCCTCGGCGGCCTTCTTGGCGTCCATGCGCAGGTACTGGGGATCGCGCTCGTCGATGTCGGCGGGCTCGCCGTCGGTGACGATCAGCAGCAGCTTGTGTTTCTCCTGCCGGTGCATCAGGTGCCAGCCCGCGTGGCGCATGGCCGCGCCCATGCGGGTGGAGAGCCCGCCCTTCATGCCGGCCAGGCGGCTCTTCACGTCGGCGTCGAGCTGCTGCTCGAAGTCCTTGAAGCGGTAGTACTGCACGTCGTGGCGGCCGTCCGAGGCGAAGCCGTGGATGGCGAAAGGGTCGCCGATGCCCTGGATGGCCGTGGCCACCAGGGCGCAGGCCTCGCGGGTCAGTTCCAGCACCGTCTTGTCGCTGCCGCGCACCGTCTCATTGGTGGATTCCGACAGGTCCAGCAGGATCAGCACCGCCAGGTCTCGCCGGTTGAGCACGTGGCGCATGGTGATGCGCATGTCCGGCTGCAGGCCGATGCGCAGGGTCACCATGGCATCCACGGCGGCGTTGATGTCCAGCTCGTCGCCGTCCTCCAGCTTGCGCTGGCGGGAGACGCCCTGGGGCCGCAGGCGGTCGATGATCTGCTTGATGCGGTGGGTGACCCCCTTGTGCTCGGTGAGCACCCTGTCGATCAGCTCCGGGTCGCCCCGGCCCTGGCGCCGCTCGTAGACCGTGGCCCAGGCCGGGCGGTGGAGCTGCACCTGGTAGTCCCACTCCGGGTAGTGGACGGGGTCGGAGACCGGCTCCTTGCCCTCCATCTCGTTGTAGGAGACGCCCTCGTCCTCGTAGGGGAAGAGTTCGGTGGAGAGGATCCACACCTCCTGGGCGTCGTCGCCCGCGGTCTCCACGTCGATCTCGTTGACGAACTCCATCAGGCTGACCCGCTTGCGCACCTGGCGCTGGCTGGCCGGGATGTAGGCGGTGCCTTCGTCCCACTTGAACTCCTCGGCCATCCAGATGAAGCGGTTGTCGTCCCGGTAGGGGATATGGAGGCTCTCCAGGATGCGCAGGCTGGGCATCTCCCTGCGCCGGGTGAGGAGGTTGAAGAGGTCCAGCCCCAGGTCCACCGAGAAGGCGGTGTCCATGCGGCGCTCCTCGACATTGGCATGGAAGCGTTCGACGATGGTGTCCACCTCGGCATCGCCGGTGGACGCCCCGGGATCGAGCAGGGCGAGCGCGGTCTTCTCCAGCAGGTGCATGCTGGGGTGCTCGTAGCCGCGCTCGCCGGGCAGGTCCATGAGCTGTCGCCAGAGGCCGGCCATGCCCGGGAATTCGCGGGCCGCGCAGTATTCCACCCGGGCGTCCTCGAGGTAGCCGATCAGGTACTGCTGGGCGGGGGAGAGCGCCTGGGCGTCGATGGGCGCCCGGGTATAGACGATGTGGGCCGCCATGTGGGCAGCCATGGCGCGGTAGAACTCGTGGCCGTTCAGCCCGCCGATGTCGTCCACGGCGTCCGGCAGGTGCAGGGCGTGGCCCTCGATGAAGGGCCGGAAGCCGAGATAGTCGGCCGCGGTGGGGCGCAGGAAGAAGTCGCGTCCCCAGAAGGCGCGCAGGTACATGTTGAGGCGCCGCTGCTCGTCGATGAACAGGGTGCCCTTGCGCTCCTGCTGGAGCACTGCCCTGGCGTCCTCGCTCTCCAGGCCGAAATAGGCGGCCTGCCTGGGCAGGTCGCGGCGGTAGGCCTCGGCACCGAAGTCCACCCAGCGGCGCAGGCCGGAGAGGGTGAGCTTGGAGAGCAGCTCGTCCAGCACGCCCAGCATGGGCCGCAGGCCGCGCGGGGCACGCGCCACCAGGCGATGCAGGAGCTGCAGGTAGGCGCGCAGCAGCTCCGGATCGCCCAGCCGGCGGGCGGCGGTGGGCAGGGTGGAGAGCATCAGCACCAGCACCTCGCCGGAGACCATGGAGGCCAGCTTCATGGTGGCGGTGACCACGTCGCGGATGACGTCCTCGCCGCACTCCCGCACCACCAGGGGCAGCTCGTCCAGGTAGGTGACCACCAGGGCCGGGCCCTTGCCCAGCCGCACCATGCCGCGGGCCCCGTCCAGGTAGTCCTTGAGGCCCTGCGGTGACATCAGGCGCGCCGCCTCGTGGACGGTGCCTTCCAGGGTATCGGCCAGTTCGGGCGCGGCCTCGATCAGCTCTTCTCTGTACTCTTCGAGCTCGACGCTCATGCTTTCACCTCTGCATGCGGGGGAGGGGATCCGCCATCACCGGTGCCGGTCCGCAGGCCACCGGTGCCTCGCATCAGCCGAAGAAGGTGTTGACGGCGGCCTCGAGGGTGTCGCGCATGTCGGGGTCGTCGGTGATGGGCTCCACCAGGGCCATGAAACAGGCCCTCTGCGGCGGGATGCCCTTGGCGATCAGCTGCCCCGCGTAGATCAGCAGGCGGGTGGACATGCCCTCGTCCAGGCCATGGCCCTTGAGGTTGCGCGAACGCCGGGCGATCTGCACCAGCTTCTCGGCCGTGGCAGCGTCCACGCCGGCCTCGTGGGCGACGATCTCCTTCTCCACTTCGGAATCCGGATAGTCGAAGCTCATGGCACCGAAGCGCTGCTTCGTGGACTGCTTCAGGTCCTTCATCATCGACTGGTAGCCGGGGTTGTAGGAGATGACGATCTGGAAGTCGGGATGGGCCTTGACCAGCTCGCCCTTCTTCTCCAGCGGCAGCTCCCGCCGGTGATCGGTGAGGGGGTGGATCACCACGGTGGTGTCCTGGCGTGCCTCCACCACCTCGTCCAGGTAGCAGATGGCGCCGATGCGGGCGGCGATGGTCAGCGGGCCGTCCTGCCAGCGGGTGCCGTTGATGTCGAGCAGGAAGCGGCCGACCAGGTCCGAGGCGGTCATGTCCTCGTTGCAGGCCACGGTGATGAGCGGCTTGCCCAGCTTCCAGGCCATGTACTCCACGAAGCGCGACTTGCCGCAGCCGGTGGGACCCTTGAGCATGACCGGCATGCGCACGGCATAGGCCGCCTCGTAGCGGTCCACTTCGTCGCTGACGGGCCGGTAGTAGGGCTCGTTCTGGATCATGAAATCCTCTTTGTTGATCTCGCTCATGATGAACACCTCGCGCCATCGGGTTGGCAGGGACTCGATTTGAGGAAACTCTGGAGAGGGTGCGCGGAATAGCGGGCACGCTCTGCGGAATTCCCTCCGCGCGGAGGGACCGCCGGGGCGGCCCCTCCGCGGGGGGAAGGCGGGCCTCAGTGGCCGTGGCCCTTGACGATCGCAGCCAGCTCCATCATCTCCTGCTTCCTCTCGTCCAGCGGGGCCACGAACACCACCATGTTGGCGCCCTGGCTCTGCTTGTAGTTGTCGTAGCCGATCAGCCGCACGTGGTGGCCGGGGTTGGCCTTCTTGCACAGCTCGATCTCCTCGAGGATGCGGTCCACGTCGGTCTCGCCGAACATGGGCAGCTTCCACATGTACCAGTAGTGACTGGAGGCGAACTCGGGCTCGGTGTGCTCGATGGCCGGGTTCCAGCCCCGGTCCACGATGTACTGCACCTGCTTGCGGATCTGCTCCTCGCTCATCTGCGGCAGGTAGGAGAAGGTGCCATACTTGCGGCTGCCCGGATCGGAGACCCGGGACGAATAGTCTTGAATATCGCTCATCTCTTGTTTCCTCTGTGTATGTTCGGTATCGGGTCTGGCCCGGATAGCGGAGGGAGAGGGCGCTTCCCACCACGTGCCGTGGCGCCGTGCCGGAACAGACCCCGGGGTCCGCGCCGGCCTGCCGCGCCACTGGCGGCGATTCGGTGGTCGCATCCCCATGCGTTCGCATGGGGTCCCTGCTCCCCGCCTCACGCCACTACTTGTGAGCCACGTCCAGCTTGTCCACGGTGTCGAACTCGAACTTGATCTCCTTCCAGGTCTCCATGGCCATCTTCAACTCGGGGCTGGACTTGGCCGCGTTGGTGAGGATCTCCTTGCTCTCCTTCTCCAGTTCCCGGCCCTCGTTGCGGGCCTGCACGCAGGCCTCGAGCGCCACGCGGTTGGCCGCTGCGCCGGCCGCGTTGCCCCAGGGGTGACCCAGGGTGCCGCCGCCGAACTGCAGCACGGCGTCGTCGCCGAAGATGGAGACCAGCGCCGGCATGTGCCAGACGTGGATGCCGCCGGAGGCGAC
>JALTLT010000464.1 GCA_027001815.1 Gammaproteobacteria bacterium
GGAGCGGTGATGCTGTTCGAGGACAGCAAGGCGCTGCAGGTGGGGGACATCCTCACCATCGTGCTCACCGAAAAGACCCAGGCGAGCAAGAGCTCCAAGACCAAGAGCAGCAAGGACACTTCCATCGACACCGGTACGCCGACCCTCTTCGGGCGGGGCGTGACGGTGAACGGCAACAACGTCCTCAGTGTCGGCATCGAGTCCCAGCAGTCCTTCGAGGGGGCGGGTGATTCGGAGCAGAAGAACTCCCTCTCCGGCACCATCTCGGTCACCGTCTCCCAGGTGCTGCCCAACGGCAACCTGGTGGTGCGGGGCCAGAAGTGGCTGGTCCTCAACCAGGGGGAGGAGATCGTGCAGGTCTCCGGCATCGTCCGGCCCCAGGATGTGGCGCCCGACAACAGTGTCCCCTCCACCCTCCTGGCCGATGCGCGCATCGTCTATACCGGTCGGGGTGCCCTGGCGGATGCCAACCAGATGGGCTGGCTGGCCCGCTTCTTCAACGGCCCCCTGTGGCCTTTCTGAGGAGTGATCGTGTCGATGAGAAGAGTGCTCTCCCTGCTGCTGCTGGCCGCCGTCGTGCCGCTCGCCCATGCCGAGCGCCTGAAGGATCTCGGCGCGGTGGCCGGCGTGCGCACCAATCAGCTCTCGGGGTACGGGCTGGTGGTGGGGCTCGACGGAACGGGTGACCAGACCAGCCAGACCGAGTTCACCATCCAGAGCTTCAAGTCGATGCTGAGCCGCTACGGCATCACCCTGCCACCCGGCGCCAAGCCGCAGCTCAAGAACGTGGCGGCGGTGATGGTCCAGGCGGAGCTGCCACCGTTCGCCAAGCCGGGGCAGAAGATCGACGTGACCGTCTCCTCCATCGGCAACGCCAAGAGCCTGCGTGGCGGAATGCTGCTGATGACCCCCCTGAAGGGGGTGGACGGACAGGTCTACGCCGTGGCCCAGGGCAACCTGGTGGTGGTTGGGATCGGCGTCTCGGCCCAGGACGGTTCCAGCGTCACCGTCAACGTGCCCAGTTCCGGGCGGATCCCCAACGGCGCCATCATCGAGCGGGGGGTGGGGAGCCATTTCGGCATGAACAACTACCTCATCTTCAACCTCCATTCGCCCGATTTCACCACCGCCCAGCGGGTCGCCAGCGCCATCAACCGGAAGCTGGGCCCCGATACGGCACGGGCACTGGATGCGGTCTCCATCCAGATCGCGGCGCCTCGCGACTCCGACCAGCGGGTCGCCTATCTCTCCCTGCTGGAGAACATGGAGATCATGCCTGGAGAGGCGCCGGCACGGGTGATCGTCAATGCACGAACGGGGACGGTGGTGATCGGCAGCCACGTGCGGGTGACCCCCACGGCGGTGAGCCATGGCAACATCATCGTCACCATCAGCGAGAGCCCCACCGTGAGTCAGCCACCCCCCTTCTCGGGCGGCGAGACCCAGACGGTCCAGCAGTCCGATATCGCCGTCGAGGCGGAGGATGGACGCATGTTCCTGTTCCAGCCCGGTACACGCCTGGAGGAGATCGTGCGGGCGGTGAACCAGGTGGGGGCGGCGGCGGCCGATCTGGTGGCGATCCTCGAGGCCCTCAAGCAGGCCGGTGCCCTCCGTGCCGAGCTGATCATCATATGACATGAAAGAGCTGCCCCCCTCCACCACCCTCTACGCCGATCCGCGAGCGCTGCAGTCGTTGCGCGGGACGGCGAGCGGGCGTTCTCCCGAGGCCCTGCGCGAGGTGGCCGCGCAGTTCGAGGGGCTGTTCATCAAGATGATGCTCCAGGCCATGCGTCAGACCACGCCGGGTGATCCCTGGAGCCAGGGGGCTGGAAGCGATCTCGCCTACGATCTGTTCGATCAGCAGATCGCCACCGATATCGCCCGCAGTGGCGGAATCGGCCTCGCCGAGGTGATGTTGCGCCAGTTCGGCGTGGAAGAGGCAGAAGAGGGGGGGCGTGACCTCGCCGACCATCGTCCGGCAGCCCGGATCGCCCCTTCCCCCTCGCCGTTTTCGGTGCCGGAGGGATCGAGTTTCGTGAATGCGGCCTCTCCCGAATCGGAAGAGACGGGGCCGGAAGGGGTGGAGGGGCGTCTGCCGGGAGGGGTGGTCACCCATCCCCTGGGGGTGAGCGAGCCGATTGCGGTGGAACCCGTTTCCTCTGCCGGGGGGGCGGGACCGGTGTCCGGATCCCGCTCCGATCGACCTGTTGTCGAGACACCCTTCGATTCCCCCTACGCCTTCGTGCGGCGCCTCTGGGAGCCGGCGCGACGTGCGGCGGAACGGTTGGGTACGC
>JALTLT010000465.1 GCA_027001815.1 Gammaproteobacteria bacterium
AACAGGGGCGAGCCGTTGAAGACGATGGCGATGCGCGAGCCAGGCTTGTCCTTGTTGCCAGGTTCCCAGGGCTGCATCTTGCTGATCATGTGGATGAGGAACAGCAGGGCGCCGTCGTTGACGCGGGGCAGCTTGCCGCTGTAGCCCCGGAAGTTGGGCCAGCGGTCGATGGTCTTCTTCTCTGCCTTCCAGTCCACGCCAAAGGGCGGGTTAGCCAGCAGGTAGTCGAAGCGCATGTCGGGGAACTGGTCGTCGGTGAGGGTGTTGCCGTATTCGATGCGGCTGTCCTGGTAGCCCTTGATGAGCAGATCGGAGGCGGCGACGGCGTAGGATCGGGGATTGTAGTCCTGTCCGAAGACCTTGACGATGGCCTTGTCGTTGTGGGCACGGATCCAGTTGGAGCTTTCCGCAAGCATGCCGCCGGTGCCGCAGGCGGGGTCGCAGACCGTGACGATGACGCCCTCCCGGGTGAGAACGTGGGTGTCCGGCTCCAGCAGCAGGTTGACCATGAGGCGGATGACCTCGCGCGGGGTGAAGTGGTCGCCCGCCGTCTCGTTGGCCGCCTCGTTGAAGCGGCGGATAAGGTCCTCGAACACCAGCCCCATGGTGATGTTGTCCACCACGTTCGGGTGCAGGTCGATCCCGGCGAACTTGCTCACCACTTGGTAGAGGCGGTTGGCCTCCTCCAGCTTCTCGATCTCCTTCTCGAACTCGAAGCGGTCGAAGATGAGGCGGATGTTCTCTGAAAAACCGGCGATGTAATCGGCCAGGTGGCGACCGATGTTGTCCGGGTCACCCTTGAGCTTCTGGAAGTCGAGTTTGCTGTGGTTATGGAAGCCCAGGGGCCGGCCGTCCTCCCCCTTCGCCTTGTTGTTGAGCACCTTGTCCACCACCTGTGGATCCTTGCCCTTGAGCTTTTCGTACTCCTCGAGCACGGCGGCCTTGGTGGGCTCCAGCACGCAGTCGAAACGACGCAGTACCGTAAGGGGCAGCATGACCCGCTCGTACTGGGGCGGGCGGTAGGGGCCGCGCAGCAGATCGGCGACGGACCAGATGAAATTGGCGAGTTGCTGAAAATTGGCAGGCGTCATGAGTTTGCTTGAAGTTTCCTTGTTGTGCCGGCGGCTGATCCCAGGATTTTCCTCGCCAGGCCGCACAGCTCCTTGAACACCGGCGAGTCGGGATTGGCCTGGTAGTGCTTCTGGTTGCCGATGCGCTTGACGGTCACCAGACCGCTCTCGGCCAGGCGCTTGAGTTCGCGCTGGACGGCGCCGGAACCGGCGCCGATGCGGTCGATCAGCTCGGAGGTGTAGAAGCTGCGATCGGGCTCGCCGAACAGCAGGGCCAGCACCCGCTGCTGGGTGGCGGTGAACAGGGCGTCGGCCAGGCTGGTGGGCGCAGTGCTGTCTGCGGCCGCCTTGCGGCGTGTTGGCCCAGAATGCTTTATTGTTGTCGAATTACCCATAGCAGGCAGTGTAGTACCCATAATGGGTACCACACAAGAGCGGGAGCGAAATCAAATCACAGAGGCAGAAACCCGCCGGCCTGCTGTACGAGTTCTTCTTCATTTCTCTGATCTGGCTGTTCCAGGACAAACCTGCTCACTCTTTGTTCGCTGCGGTCATTCAGCGACACCTTTGCTGCTGGATGCGTACAGGCTGAGACTGCTGAGCCCGGCAATCATTTGGCGAGTCAGGGGAAAGGCCTGACGAGAGAATCCGGGGTCAGGGTTGGTCGGGCTCGTCGGCCGGCAGGTGCAGCAGGCGTTCGCTGCGCCAGACCCGCACCACGCGGATGCGTTTCGGTTCGCGCCGGTAGACGATGCGAAACGGGTGATGGATCAGTTCCCCCAGAAATGGCTGGTCAAACTCCGGTACCACGCGCCCCAGGTCGGGATGATTCCTGAGCGCCTGCACGCGGTCGAGGACCTCTGCCACCTGCCGCCGGCCTACCTCCGGCACGTCCTGTTCCGCGTACCAGGCCAGGATCGCCTCCAGGTCCGCCGGTGCGGATTCGGCGAAGGTGACGGCGGGCGCCGGCACGGGACTATTTCAGGCCGAGCCGTGCCCGGGCCTCCGCCAGACTGACCTCGCGTCCCGCATCCAGATCGGCCAGGCCCTCCACCACGGCGCGCATGAAGGCGCGTTCCTCCTCGGCGGTCTCGAAGTCCGCCACCGACTGCACCACGGCCACGCCCCGCCCGCGGCGGGTGACCAGCACGGGCCGGTGGGTCTCGGCGGTGTGCTTCACCACCCGCCCCGGATTGGTCTTGAGGTCCGTGAGCGATACCACCTCACCGCGGAATCCGACAGGCATGGCCATTCCTCGTGCCTTGTGAACAGGACTGATCAGGGCTTTATGAAACAATAGCTTAGCGAGATGGTGGGCCCGCCAGGACTCGAACCTGGGACCAAGGGATTATGAGTCCCCTGCTCTAACCAACTGAGCTACAGGCCCATGGGGGAAGGGTCATTATAGCAGTGCCGGAGCGCGGCGCGGCAGAGGTAGCGGTGCGATTCTCTCTTGCGTGGCAAAAAGGGGGTGGAACCGTCGGGTTCCACCCCCTGGTGACGGAGCTCCTGCCCCGGATCAGTCCAGGTCGAGGAAGCTGCGGAGCTGCTCGGAGCGGGAGGGGTGGCGCAGCTTGCGCAGCGCCTTGGCCTCGATCTGGCGGATGCGCTCACGGGTGACATCGAACTGCTTGCCCACCTCCTCGAGGGTGTGGTCTGTATTCATGCCGATGCCGAAGCGCATGCGCAGCACCTTGGCCTCCCGCGGGGTGAGGCCGGCGAGCATGTAGTTGGTGGCCTCGCGCAGCCCCTCGATGGTGGCCGACTCCACCGGCGAGAGGACCGAGACGTCCTCGATGAAGTCGCCGAGATGGGAGTCCTCGTCGTCGCCGATGGGGGTCTCCATGGAGATGGGCTCCTTGGCGATCTTCATCACCTTGCGCACCTTCTCCTCGCTCATCTCCATCCGTTCCGCCAGCTCCTCGGGGGTGGGCTCGCGGCCCATCTCCTGCAGCATCTGGCGGGAGATGCGGTTGAGCTTGTTGATGGTCTCGATCATGTGCACCGGGATGCGGATGGTGCGGGCCTGGTCCGCGATGGAGCGGGTGATGGCCTGCCGGATCCACCAGGTCGCATAGGTGGAGAACTTGTAGCCGCGCCGGTACTCGAACTTGTCCACCGCCTTCATCAGGCCGATGTTGCCCTCCTGGATCAGGTCCAGGAACTGGAGGCCGCGGTTGGTGTACTTCTTGGCGATGGAGATCACCAGCCGCAGGTTGGCCTCCACCATCTCCTTCTTGGCGCGGCGCGCCTTGGCCTCGCCGATGGAGACCTTGCGGTTGATCTCCTTGATCTCGGCGATCGAGAGCCCCGTCTCCTGCTGGATGTTGATCAGGCGCTTCTGGGCACGGCGGATCTCCTCGGCGTGCTCCTCCAGCACCTTCGACCAGGGCTCGCCCGCCTTGATCTGGTTCTCCAGCCAGCGGGGGTCGGTCTCGTTGTCGGGGAAGGAGGTGATGAACTCCTTGCGCGGCATCTTCGCCCGATCGACGCAGATCCCCATGATGATCCGCTCCTGGGCGCGGATACGGTCCACCGTATCGCGCAGCTCCTGCGCCATGGCATCCACCAGGATCGGCAGCAGCTTGAAGCTCATGAAGACGTCCACCAGCTCCTGCTTGATCTTGACCCCCTTGGTCCCCTTGCGCAGGGCGGCCCGCTTCTGATGCAGCTCCTTGAGCCTCTCGAAGCGACGCACCGCCTCCTCGGGATCGGGTCCCTTGTCGATCACCTCCTCCTCGTCGTCGCCCGCCCCCTTGGCGGCCGCCTCCGGCTGGGCGTCGTCCTCTTCGGCAAAGCCGTTGATGAGGTCGGAGAGCTTGATCTCGCCGGCGCGATAGCGCTCGTATTCGCGCAGCAGGCGGGCGGCGGAGTTGGGGTAGTGGGCCAGCGCCTCGCGGGCCTGGCGCAGCCCCTCCTCGATCCGCTTGGCGATCTCGATCTCGCCGTCGCGGGTGAGCAGTTCCACGGAGCCCATCTCGCGCATGTACATGCGCACCGGGTCGGTGGTACGCCCGAACTCGGCGTCGGCGGGGGCCAGGGCCGCGGCCGCCTCCTCGGCCACGTCCTCGTCGGTCGCCACCGACCCTTCCTGCAGCAACAGGGTATCGACATCGGGCGCCGTCTCGTGGACGACGATCCCCATGTCGTTGATCATGCTGATGATCTCCTCGATCTGTTCAGGATCGACGATATCACTGGGCAGATGGTCGTTGACCTCGGCGTAGGTCAGGTAACCCTGCTCCTTGCCGCGGGCGATCAACTGCCGGATTTGCGACTGCTGCTCTTCTCGATTCATGACCTGCTTGTTCACCAGATTCCTGTCACACGCAAAACGCGGAGGCAAAAATAAACGGAGATTGTATTTCAAAATCCCCTGTTTGACCAGAAGTTTAGACCAGATCCTCGCCGGTTGGTTTCCGCAACAGCCGGCGCCACTCCTCCATCTCCTCGTCGGAGAGCCCTTCCCGGGTCAGCTTCTCCTGCAGCTCCCGCCAGCGCCGTTCGTGGCGCAGCCCCGCCAGATGGAGCAGGGTCTCCTGCAGCTCCCGCAGACGCTCGGCCTCGCTGCCGGCGAGTTCCATGGTGGCCAGGCGGGAGAGGTGGGGATACTCGGGGCGATCTCGCCACCGTTCCAGGAGGGATCCGGTGGTGATATCGGGGCGCTCCCGGGCCGTTTCAAGCAGCTCCAGCAGCAGCTCCACGCCCGGCATCTCCAGCCCCCGGATCTCCTCGATCTCCCCCACCTCCGCCGCCAGGGCAGGATTGTCCAGCAGCAGGGCGATGGCCAGCCGCACCGGTGTACGACGCTGTACCCCGCCCCGCGGCCTGGGGCCGCGTCTGCCTGGCGAGGTGGCGGGGCGCGCATCCATCCCCCGCTCCAGTTCGCCCGGCGGCAGACCGACCCGCCGGGCGAGCTGCTCGAGGGTCAGCCGCCGGTAGATGGAGGTCGGCATGCGCCGCAGGAGCGGCGCGGCGAGCGCCGCCAGCCGCGCCCGGCTGTCCACCGAGTCGCCACCCGCCTCTTCCAGCAGATGGCGCACCAGATAGTCCGAGAGGGGTTCCGCCCCCTCCAGCCTCGCCTCGAAGGCCTCCGCCCCCTCGGCCCTCACCAGGGTGTCCGGATCCTCCCCCTGGGGCAGGAAGAGGAAGGCGGCCTCGCGACCGTCGCGCATCAGCGGCAGCGCCTGCTCCAGGGCCCGCCACGCCGCCTCCCGTCCCGCCCGGTCGCCATCGAAGCAGAAGACCACCCGCGGTACGGTGCGGTAGAGCCGCTCCAGGTGCTCCGCGGTGGTGGCGGTGCCGAGGGTCGCCACGGCGTAGCCGATCCCGTGCTGGGCAAGGGCGATGACGTCCATGTACCCCTCCACCACCACCACCTGGCCGAACTTCCCGCGGGCCTGGCGCATCTCGTGGAGGCCGTAGAGGGTGCGTCCCTTGTGGAACACCGCCGTCTCGGGGGTGTTGAGATACTTGGGTCCCTCGCCCTCCAGCAGACGACCTCCGAACCCCACCACCCGCCCTCGCGGATCGCGGATGGGGAAGATGATCCGGCCGCGGAAGCGGTCGTAGACCCCGCCACCCTCCTTCTGCTTGAGCAGCCCGGCCTCCAGCAGCAGGCGCCGGCGCCCGGGATCCCGCCCCAGGGAGGCCGCCAGGTTCTCCCACCCCGGCGGGGCGAAGCCGAGAGCGAATCGCGCCGCGGTCTCGCCGGAGAGCCCCCGCCCCTTGAGATAGGCCGCCGCCCGCGGACCGTCGGGGTGTTCCCGGAACTGGCGCCGGTAGAACTCCGCCGCCTCCTCCAGCACCTCGAGCAGGGAGCGACTCTTCTCCTCGCGGCGCACATCCCCCTTCTCCCGCGGCACCTCCAGCCCCACGCTGGAGGCCAGCTCCTCCACTGCCTCGGGAAACTCCAGGCGGTTGTACTCCATGAGGAAACCCAGGGCGCTGCCGTGGGCACCGCAACCGAAACAGTGATAGAACTGCTTGGCAGGGCTGACCGTGAAGGAGGGGGTCTTCTCGTCGTGGAAGGGGCAACAGGCGACATACTCCCGCCCGGCCCGCTTGAGAGGCACGAACCGCTCGATCACATCGACGATATCGACCCGGGAGAGCAGTTCTTCGATGAAGGTCTGTGGAATCCTGCCCGCCATCACCCTTTCAACGAATGGAATGGAAAAGGGTTGATCCACCGAAGGCAGAGGCGACCCTGCCCGCGAGAACGGTGGTCCGGAGAGGCCGGGAAGGGAATGGAAGGGATCAGCCGGCGAGTTTCGCCTTGACCCGGGCGCTCACCTTGCCCATGTCGGCCCGACCCTGGAGCTTCGGCTTGAGAACGCCCATCACCTTGCCCATCTCCTTCATGGAGGTGGCGCCGCTCGCGGCGATCGCCTCGTCGATCAGGGCGTCCACCTCAGCATCGTCGAGCGCCTTGGGCAGATAGGCCTCCAGCACTCCGATTTCGAACGCCTCCTGCTCCGCCAGGTCGTCACGGCCCGCGGAGCGGTACTGTTCGAGGGACTCGCGGCGCTGCTTGACCATCTTCTGGATCACCGCCAGCACCCGGTCGTCGGGCAGCGGGGAGAGCCGCTCGTCCACCTCCACCTGCTTGATGGCGGCCAGCAGCAGGCGCACGGCACCCAGGCGACGCTTGTCGCCGGCGCGCATCGCCTCCTTCATCTCCTGGTTGATGCGGTCTCTCAGGCTCATGACGTCGACTCCGGCCCGGGGCGGGCGGCGGGATGGGAGATCCCCGCGGCCCCGCGGACGGGCCCCCGCGGTGGCCGACCGGAAGGGGGTCGGAACGGCCCCGCCGGGATGCACGATTCAGTAGAGGCGGGTACGGCGCGCGTTTTCGCGCTGCAGCTTCTTGAGGTGACGCTTGACCGCTGCGGCCGCCTTGCGCTTGCGCTCGGTGGTGGGCTTCTCGTAGTACTCGCGACGGCGGATCTCGGAGAGGATCCCCGCCTTTTCGCAGGCACGCTTGAAGCGGCGCAGGGCTACGTCGAAGGGCTCGTTATCACGCACACGTACACTGGGCATAATCTGTCACTGTTCCTGTTAATGCGGTATGCTTGCACATCGCCCCGCGGCGCGGAGCGACATCCGGTTTCGGAAACGCGACATTTTAGCTCCCGCTACCCGAGAAAGCAAACCCGTCTCCCATGCGCATCCTGGGCATCGAATCCTCCTGCGACGAGACCGCCGCCGCCGTCTTCGACACCAAAGCCGGCCTGCTGGGCCACGCCCTGCACAGCCAGGTGGCGCTGCACGCCCCCTACGGCGGCGTGGTGCCGGAACTGGCCTCGCGGGACCACATCCGCAAGTGCCTGCCGCTGATCCGCGAGGCGCTGCGCCAGGCGGGCTGCACGCTGGGAGAGATGGACGGCGTCGCCTGGACCGCCGGCCCCGGCCTGATCGGCGCGCTGCTGGTGGGCGCCTCGCTGGGGCGCGCCCTCGCCCTCTCCCTCGGCGTGCCGGGGATCGGCGTCCACCACATGGAGGGGCACCTGCTGGCCCCCATGCTGGAGGAGCGGCGCCCCGACTTCCCGTTCGTCGCCCTGCTGGTCTCCGGTGGCCACACCCTGCTGGCGGAGGTGCAGGGGGTGGGCCGGTACCGGATCCTCGGCGAGACCCTGGACGACGCCGTGGGCGAGGCGTTCGACAAGACCGCCAAGCTGCTGGGGCTGCCCTATCCCGGTGGCCCGGAGCTGGCGAGGCTCGCGGAATCCGGAGACCCGAAGCGGTTCCGCTTTCCCCGGCCGATGACCGACCGGCCGGGGCTCGACTTCAGCTTCAGCGGCCTCAAGACCTTCGCCATCAATACCCTGCGCGAGGCGGGCGACGATCCGCAGACCCGGGCCGACATCGCCTGCGCCTTCCAGATCGCGGCGGTGGAGAGCCTGGCCATCAAGTGCCGGCGGGCCCTGCGGGAGACCCGCATCCGCCACCTGGTGGTGGCCGGCGGGGTCGGCGCCAATCGCCTGCTGCGCGCCCGGCTGGCGGAGATCGCCGCTGCGGAAGGGGGTGAACTCTTCTACCCCCGCCCCGAGTTCTGCACCGACAACGGCGCCATGATCGCCTACGTGGGCGCCCTGCGTCTGGCCGCCGGTGAGCATGCCGACCTCACCATCGGGGCCCGCCCCCGCTGGCCTCTCGACGAACTGTCACCCATCGATGGAGTGAATCCATGAAGATCACACTGACCGAAGAGGAGTACCGGCGCCTGTTGGAGCTGGTGGAGGCCGGCCTGTGGGTATTCCACTCCTACGACGAGGGGAACGATCCGGAGGCGGATGCCCACCGGGCTCTGGCCGAGAAGCTCTGCCAGCAGGCGCTCGAGGCGAAGATGAACCACCTGGTCTACTGGAGCGAGGAGCAGCAGCGCTGCTACCCCACCCAGTTGCTGGAGGAGCGGGTGATGTCGCGGGTGGACCGCTACGACGATTTCCGCTTCTGGGACGGGCTCGCGGAACGGCTCGCCTGGCGCGACCTGGAGGAACAGGTGGGTCGCCGGGCACTGGAACGGATGGACCGCTTCGAGCGGGGCAACATGCTGTCGGAGATCGAGGCGTGGTACGACGAGGAGTTCCACCGCCACGGGCTGGAGAACCTGCGGATGAAGAGCCGCCCGCCGAAGAACGTGAACTGACATCAGCCTGGGACTCCCTTCCCGGGAGCACCGGGTTGTACCCGGCTACAGGTGTCGGGGGGAGTCGGGAGGGAGATCCACCCGTCACACCCCCGATTCCCGCAGGCCGGACAAGCCGCCCCGCGGCGCAGGCGGCACCAACGAGGCACCACCAACCCTATCTCTCTCGTCACGCCGCTCCCGCGGCGTGACGCATCGCCGGGGGGCGCTCCTGCGCCCCAAGGGGCCGGGCCGTGGCACCACACCCCGCGCGACGCGCGAGCGTCGCCTGCCAAGGGTGACGCCGGGGGACCGGTGTCACCGGTGCTTTGTTCCCGCTGCGCGGGAATTGCCCGATGCGCTTTGTTCCCGCTGCGCGGGAATCGCCCGATGCGCTGCGCTTATCGGGCCTACGGTACCTGCGGAGTTGGGAGGGAAATCCACCCGTTGCACTCCCGTTTCCCGTAGGCCG
>JALTLT010000466.1 GCA_027001815.1 Gammaproteobacteria bacterium
CCGCGGTGCAGGGATGCACCGCCGTTTTCAATGACGCCAAGTCATTGAAAACGTGAGGAAGCCGGAAATCGCATTTTCGGCTTCCGGCGTTGAAAAAGGCCAGGATGGCCTTTTTCAACATCCTGTTATGGGATCGTAGCGAGGCGCAGTAGATTCGTCCTGAATCCGACAGGCTCCTAGGTCGACTGGAGCGTGAAGTAGAAGCAGGCGCCCTTCCCCTCCTCCGCCTCGGCCCAGACCCGACCGCCGTGGCGGTTGATGACCCGCTGAACGGTGGCGAGACCGATCCCGGTCCCCTCGAACTCCCCACGGGAATGGAGCCTCTGGAAAGGCTGGAAGATCTTCTCCACGTAACGCATGTCGAAGCCGACACCGTTGTCCCGGACGAAGAAGATCCTCTCCCCCTGCGCTCCTTCGAGGAGTCCGATCTCGACGCGGGGGTGCCGCCGGTGGCGGGTGTACTTCCAGGCGTTGCCGATGAGATTCTCCAACGCCAGTCTCAGCAGCCGTCGGTCACCTACCCCGTTCATCTCCGGCGCGATGGAGACCTCCACCTGCCGCCCGGGGGAGGCCTCGTTCAGGCGGGAGACGATATCGGCCGCCAGGCGACTCAGATCGATCGGCTCGGGATAATAATCCCCTCGCGTCACCCGGGAGAGCTGGAGCAGGTCGTCGATCAGCTCCCCCATGCGGCAGGTGGCGGCACGGACGCGGTCGAGGTGGGCACGGGCCTTCCCGTCGAGGCAGTCGGCCGCATCCTCCAGCAGGGCCTGCGAGAAACCGTCGATGGCCCGCAGGGGAGAGCGGAGATCGTGAGAGACCGAGTAGGCGAACGACTCCAGCTCCTGGTTGATGGCATGCAGCGCGGCGGTTCGCTCGCGCACGAGATCCTCCAGCACCTCCTGCTGGTTACGCAAGAGTGCCTCCGCCCTCTGACGCTCCAGTTCCGCTCCCGCCCGAGCGGCGAACAGCTCGAGGATGGAACTGAGGCTCTCCGAGACGTCGAGGACCCCCCGATCCGCGATGGCGAGCACACCGACCGGATCGGGACCGCTGCCGAAGATGGGGGCAGAGAGAAACGATTCCGCCTGGAGACGGGAGAGAGCGAGGCACTCAGCGTTCCGGAAATGGTGATGGGCCCCGCGGAGAAGGAGCACCTGCTCTCCCCTCTCCAGGCACTGGCGGCAGGGGGAATCGGCGATGTGGCTGCACCCCTCCCCCATTTTGCCGGAGGAGTCGTGGAGGGCGAGTATCTCGCTGCCACCCTCTTCGGTGACCCGGCAGAGCTGCACCAGCTCCGCCTCGAACAGGTGGGCAAGACTCTCCACCAGGGCGGGAAAGACCCGCTCACCACTCCCCACCATCGCCAGTTCACGCAGGGCGAGCTCGATCCGCTTGTAGAGGCTGACATCGGTGACACTGCCGACGAAGCCGGCCAGCTCCCCGCTCTCGTTGCATTGCGGCCTCGCCTCCATCAACACCCACAGAATCCCGTCCCTGCCCATCCGTCGGGAGCGATAGCGACATTCGATACGCAACATCTCCTTGCGCTCCACGCAGCTCCGCCAGGCAGCTCCCACCCTCTGCCGATCCTCCGGATGCACCGCATCGAGCCAGCCCTCTCCGCGCGCCGACTCCTCGGGAAGATTGCTGAGCTGGCTCCACTTCTGGTTGACATAGGTCCATTGCCCCCGGCTGTCGGCCAGGAAGGCCCCCATGGGGGAGAGCTCGGCGAGGATCAGGAAGCGCTGGGCATGCTCCTGAGCCGCCCTCTCCGCCAGCTTGCGCTCGGTGATGTCCTGAACCGTTCCGATGGAGCGCAGCGGCCTCCCCTCGGCATCGAAGTCGGTCTCGCACTGTTCGTGGACATACTTGATCCTCCCGTCGGACATCAGCAGACGATGCTCGATGGAGTAGGGCTGGCGGGTGACCAGAGAGTCACGGTAGGCCTCGTCCACCATCTGCCGATCGTCGGGGTGGACCGCTTCCAGGAACGCCTCGTAGGAGGCCCCGAACTGCTCCGGATCGATCTCGAAGATCCGGAAGATCTCGTCGGACCACTCGAGATGGTTCCGCTCCAGATCCAGCTCCCAGCTCCCCAGTCTGGCGATGGACTGGGCCTCGAGCAGTCGCGCCTTGGTCTCGAGAAGGGCGGCCTCGGCATGCTCCTTTTCCGTCACATCCTCATGCATGAGGATCACCTCCACAACCTCTCCCTTCTCGTTCTTGATCGGATAGATGAAGGCCCTCACGGTGAATTTCCGGGGGGCGGTCTCCACCT